>SLPR01000146.1 GCA_007131895.1 Bacteroidales bacterium
AGTCAGGTCCAAAAACTTGATCTTTCTTACAATAATATAAAGAAGTTACCCCCTGAGTTTTGTCATCTCACCAATCTGGGCTCGCTTTACCTAAACCATAATGAATTATTGGAATTGCCTGAATGTTTCGGGAATCTGGCCCATCTGACCAACCTGGATCTCAGTAATAACCGGATTGAGCAATTACCTGAAAGCATAGGGGAGATGAATAGTCTTGTGCATTTGGATCTAAGCTTTAACCAGATAGGAAAACTGCCCCTGAGTATTGTAAATCTCACCGGACTCAAAAAACTTTATCTCGAAAACAATCCCAGTATTTTTCCGCCAGAAAAAGTTATCAAAAGGGGGTTGTATGCAACCATGCACTTTCTGTTTGGAGAAATAAGAAAGAAGGAAAGTGCAAAGGTTATCATGCAGGTATATAATATGCCAAGGGATTTGATTACTCCGTTTACCACTTATATCGAATGTTTTAATGACCTTGTTTCATCCGCCAATGATCAGGTTATTAATTTTGATGTAAAATACATCAAACAGGATTTTACCGCCAATGTAGATGTTGACATTGAGATGGAGAAATATCTGCTGGACTTTATGAGTTTCCTGAAATCCAACATAGGTCAGAAACCCTATGGGGAGTATAAGAAAGAAGGGAAAGGAATGCTTGGATTGCAGCTGGCTGAATTAAGCCAGCAGCTTACTGGTGTAAGCAAATCCCTGAATGAAAAAATGGATGAAATGAAAAGTCTGCAAGAACGTATTGCTAAACTCACGAAGGTCATAGAAAAAGGGTAAAGTTGCTTTGTCAGAAGTTGGAAATATATCCTACATGAACTTTGGCATTCCTAAACTCAGGCGATACATCTTTTCGTAATCCCAGGGCCAGGTTGATAGAAAATATTCCGGGTGGGGTTTGGAGGTTGAGCCCTGTGCCAAATCCTAACGGGAAATCATTAATCGGTTTACCTCCGATATCTTGCTGATACCAGCCGCCATTGGCAAAAAAGCTGAAAAAACTTTGTGGGGCTGTAAAAAATCTGAACTCTATATCTGCCATAGAGTAGGCTGAAGCTATAATGGACAATTCATCAAAGCCTCGTAATGTTTTAAACCCACCAAGACGAAACAGTTCGTTTCGGGGCAGGTTTCGCCCATTGATATACCCGGTACGATTGGCAACCGAAAGGGTAGCTCTTGACCCCGTTTGCCATCTTTTTTCCATATGAATCAGCGCGTTTACGCGTGTTTGTTTTAATTCCGTTTCATCATAAATATTTTCAGGAAGGTTGTTGTTGATGACGATCTTTCTGATACCGCCAGATGCTCTTAAATTGGCAATGAATCCATCCTGAAGCAAATGTCGGTAAAATGCCCTTGTTCTGTAACGATATTCAATTCCGTAAAGGTTCATTCTGAAATCCAGGTTGGGTGCTGTATTATCAGCATTTTGCCAGTTTCGGGTACTGATAAGGTTATTGGCAGTGTAATGCCAGAAAACTCCAATTTTGCTGCCGGAAGCAATCCCAAAAAACAAAGCAGGGTTCAGTTGCATTTGCAGCCAGCTCGTATCTTGTTTATGCAGGGAAAACATGAGTTCAGTTTCCAGAGGTAGCCTGAGTGGGTAAGGATAGCTGCCATTGATATTCAGGATTTGGGTTCCCGAACCGGGTCCCTGCCATTCAATATCAATGTTTTCACCCATTCCCATTGCGTTTGACAAATAAAGGTTGAGTAGTCCGGTAACCTGAAAGGGTGTTTCAGGGTCTGCCCCCCCCGCAAAGCCTGCAATCCCGTCAAACCGGTTGGAAGGTATGTTATTCAGTGGGAGAATTAAAGAGGCAAGACCCGGTGAAAAGCTTAACTGAACAGGTC
This sequence comes from Bacteroidales bacterium, assembly GCA_007131895.1. Lineage (GTDB taxonomy): Bacteria > Bacteroidota > Bacteroidia > Bacteroidales > UBA7960 > SKVR01. The sequence continues at coordinate 1,873 of SLPR01000146.1, forward strand.
CGGATAGCTCTGCAAAGTCGAGTTCCTGCAACCTTTTTTCGGCGTTATTTACTAATTTTTCATTATAAAGATTGCCTGCGATAATACCCAGGAAATTTTCTGCAAAATACCTGTTCAATTTTGCATCTCCTGCAATGCTGATAGTGTCGAAATGGATTCTTTCTGACGGATTGGCTATCAGGTTAAGCCATATTTGGTTATCAATTATTTGCACATTCTTTTTCTCTATGCGGGCAAATGGATGTCCTTTGGCAGCGTAAAAATCAATAATACTCTTTAGTTCTGATTCAAAATCATCAAAAGCAACAGGGCTGGCTTTTGTAATATGTTGTAAGTTTGATCCATACAAGGCCATGTCGCTGATAAGCAGCTCGTTTACTTTATAATAGTATTTTTTGCCAGGGGTAATAAATATGGCAAACTCCTCATCTTGCAACACAATGCTATCTTTGGTTGCCGAGAGATAACCTTCTTGCTGCAATTGTGAAATTCTTTCTTTGGCAAAAACCTGTGCATTCTCTGTATCACTTTTTACGGGTGCTGGAATATGGTATATTTCCTGTGGATACTCTTCTTCCTTTTGCTGCGCTTTTGTCTGTAAAACAGCAACTGTGCAAAGCAATACCCATGGCAAAATTTTTATCAGGAAGCGGGACATTTTAAAGGGTGTTGAGATTCCAGTCAATAGGTTCTTTGCTATTCTGTGACAAGTATTCATTGGTTTTAGAAAAATGGCGGCATCCGAAAAATCCTCTGGAAGCTGATAGGGGTGAGGGGTGAACAGATGTCAGAACAAGATGTTTTGAAGTATCTATAAGGGCAGTCTTTTGTATGGCATAATTGCCCCAAAGGATGAATACCAGGTTTTTCCTTTTTTGCGATAGTAGCTCAATGGCTCTGTCTGTAAATGTTTCCCAGCCTTTTTTCTGGTGCGAACCCGCATTATTTGCGCGGACTGTTAATGTTGCATTCAAAAGCAGTATTCCTTGTTTTGCCCATTTTTCCAGATTGCCATGACCGGGAAAAGGAATACCGAGATCTGATTTCAATTCTTTAAAAATGTTGATCAGTGAAGGGGGAGGGGCAATCCCAGCTGGAACAGAAAAGCAGAGACCATGCGCTTGCCCGGGGCCGTGGTAAGGATCCTGGCCAAGGATAACCACCTTGGCTTCTTCAAAAGGAGTGTGGTTAAATGCAGCGAATATTTGTGGTCCCGGAGGATAAACTTCATAGTTTGCCCTTTCCTTTATCAGAAATTCCTTTAAGACAGGGAAATACGGTTTTTTAAACTCTTCAATCAAAACTTCTTTCCATCCTGCCTCTATCTCCGGGTTTACCTTTTGGGCCATAGTTATTCAGTTTTTTTGAGTCAGTTGTTGAGCTGTTTTAACCAGGTCAATTTGTCCAAAATCACCACTGCTCATAAAAAGAAATGCAGAATTGGGTTGTTTATTGTCCAGGATTCTCTTTTCCAGCTCTGAAGCATCATTGATTACCTCTATATTATCACCCCCAAATGCATCTTTAATATCCCGGGGGTTGATAGGAGGAAGCTTTTTAAGCTGAAGTGCATGCGGATTATAAAAAACAATTGCATAATCTGCATCGGTCATGGATTTCTTGTATTGTATCAAAAACTCTTTGCTCAAACTGCTGTAAGTATGCAGCTCCATAACAGCGATAAGTTTTCGTCCGCTAAATTGTTCCTTTACTGCCTTGGTGGTTGCTTTTAGTTTAGAGGGGGCATGTGCAAAATCCTTAAAAACAACAGTGTCTTCTGACTGGCTGAGCAGCTGCAGCCGGTTGCTGGCTCCCCGAAAACTAACGATGGCTTCCATAAACATTGCATCAGAAACTCCCATCTGATTGCAAACAACCATTGCACCGGAAATATTCAGCAGGTTGTGCTTACCAAAAACCTCCAGCGGGTAGGTTGATTCATTCTGTTTGATAAAAGTTTTGCCATTTTTGATTTCATACTCAGGGTAAGTATACGAATAAAGATGAATGTCTTCCTTGGTTTCTTCCTCGCAAAGCTTTTGTAATATTTCGTCTTCTTTGCAGTATATCAGTTTGCCATTGGGCTTAATCAAGTCAATAAAAATCCTGAATTGTTCCAGGTACTTTTCAAAAGTTGGAAAAACATTGATGTGATCCCATGCAATTCCACTCAGGAGTGCAATATGGGGCTTGTATAAATGAAATTTTGGACGGCGATCAATGGGCGAGCTCAGGTATTCATCTCCCTCCAGGATTATAAAGGGAGCATCATCAGATAGTTTTACCATTACATCGAAGCCTTCCAGCTGAGCTCCTACCATATAATCAGTGTCAATACCATGATACTGAAGCACATGCAATATGAGCGATGTTATGGTTGTTTTGCCATGACTTCCGCCGATGACAATACGTGTTTTGTTCCTGGATTGATTATACAAAAACTCAGGATAAGAATAAATGGCCAAACCAAGATCCCTGGCCTTTAGTAACTCCGGATTATCAGCTTTGGCATGCATTCCCAGAATTACTGCATCAAGATTGGTATGTATATGGTTTTCGTTCCATCCCATTTCGGAGGGAAGAAGTCCGTGGGCCTGCAGTCTGCTCATGGAGGGCTCAAATATCTGGTCATCCGAACCGGTTATATTGTATTTTTTTTTGTGGAGGGCAATGGCAAGATTATGCATGGCACTGCCCCCAATGGAAATAAAGTGTACGTTCATCTTAATTATATTTTCGAATAAATCAATAGTCGAAATGCTGCCCATGAAAAATTACGACAATGTGCGAATACTTCTCATGGTTTGGTGCATTGTTTTATAGTTTAATTGAATCGCTGGATTTTTATATTTGGCAAGTTACTATTCAACCCTTCAATTTCTATGCTAAATTACTTCATAATAGAACAGGAAAACATATTATTTCTATTAATAAGGAATACGAAGCTCCCTGAAAAGTCCATTAGCTAAGAAAATTACGTAAAGTTAGTTTTAATTGTAATAAACAAAAACGATTTTCTATCTTTAGCTAATATATGTTTAAGCTGCGATAAATGCAAATTCAAAGAACTATATCGGGAAATTTGCGGCATTCCCTTATATATCAATGATATTTACCGTGAGATACTGATTTTATCTTTGTCCAATTTTTGTATTTTTGCTTTTTAAGTCAGCTGTCCTAATCTGGATTTTGTTTTATATGATCATTTTCTTGCAAAACTTGATGTTTTGAATAAATTATCTGACTTAAAAATACCATATAGCCAATAAGCATAGCTTCTGCGATTTATTATTCTAACACTATTGAAGTTGACGTAAGGTCGTGAGATTTTGCTATTATGAAGTAAGTAAAAGAGTAAATATGAAATTAGTTTCAATTATACCCGAATGTTTTAAACTTGATGGAGGAGCCTGCTTTGGCGTAGTGCCTAAATCTATATGGTCAAAGCATGTACCAAGCGATGATAACAACATGGTTAATATTTCCTCCAGGTGCTTACTCGTTGATACAGGAGAACGCAAAATTCTAATAGATACGGGACTTGGGAACAAGCAAAACAACAAGTACTACAGCTATTTTTACTTGTTTGAGCGCAAAGGACTTGAGAAAGCATTGGAAGAAAAAGGCTACAAATCAGAAGATATTACTGATGTAATATTGACCCATCTTCACTTTGATCATGTGGGGGGAGCAGTGAAATGGTCTGAGGATGGAACAACCCCAGCTCCTGTTTTTCCCAATGCCACTTATTATTGCTCCAAGACACAGTGGGAAAGTGCTAATAAACCAAATCCACGGGAAAAAGCATCGTTTCATAATGAAAATTACCAGTCGCTTTATGATGAGGGGAGACTTGAGTTTATATTTGAAAACACTGCTTTTTGTGAGGGAGTTGATCTCGAGTTGAAGGATGGTCACACCGTAGGGCAACTTATCCCGGTTATCACATATAAAAACAAAAAGGTCGTTTTTACAGCCGATTTCATTGCTACAGTTCTTAACATTCCTTTGGCCTATGTTCCAAGCTTCGACGTAGATCCTGTAAAATCCATGCAGGAAAAAGAAGAGTTTCTTAATCGTGCAGTGAATGAGGATTATATCCTGGTTTTTGAACATGATTATTACCACGAATGCTGCACCCTGGAAAAAACAGAAAAAGGTATCCGGGCAGGTAAAATACTTAATCTCCAGGATATTTAATCCCGCACACAGGTAAAGGGAAGATTAGCTGCAGTTTTTTGATAAGTTAAAGTATGTTTGCCAAACAATAACCCCTTTGTATAATGAGTAAAGAAAAAGCATCAGAACTCAACACCAGGTTTCAGGAACTTTCATCCGGGAAATTTTTACAAAATTTATCGACTGAATTTTCGGATAAAATTCGTTTTGCTACCAGCCTTGGTGCAGAAGATCAGGTGATAACCCATATGCTTGCATCCGGTGGAATACCCATTGACATATTTACTCTCGATACCGGAAGGATGTTTTATGAATCTTACGAGTTAATAGACAAAGTGCAGAGTCGTTATGGAATCAACATAAAAATAGTATTCCCTGATGCCGGAGACGTTGAAAAGATGGTTAACGAGAAAGGCCTCAATCTGTTTTATCATAGTATTGAGAACCGCAAACAATGTTGCGGGATAAGAAAAATTAAACCCCTGCAAAAAGCATTGCAGGGAATGAGTGCCTGGATTACGGGCCTGAGAAGGGAGCAATCCCCAACCCGAACTGATCTGCAGCTGGTTGAATGGGATGCCGGTAATCAATTGATAAAGGCAAATCCATTGCTCAACTGGACAGAAGACGAAGTGTGGGATTACATTAAAAAACATAAGATACCCTACAATACCCTGCATGATAAAGGATTTCCGAGTATTGGCTGTCAGCCCTGTACACGAGCTGTTTTGCCCGGAGAGGATATCCGAAGCGGCAGATGGTGGTGGGAGGATCCGAAAACCAAAGAATGTGGGCTGCATAAACAATAATAGATTGCAGAGAGGATAAATTCATATTATCCGATTGTTTGATGACATTTTAAAATAAAAAAACAGTAAGAAACAAATTCATGACATTAGCAACCAGTCATATTAATATTACTTTCCGGGAGAATTCGCTCCCACCAAGTTTGATGGTACTTGTTGAGTACATAGGTATTGAATTCCGCCTTATTTCAATTGATCGGCTAATTTCTATGGGAGTCAGAACAGATATAATGAAGTTATGTGATGTCTGGCTTATGGATTATCCCTCTTTCAGTTTGCTGTCAGAACAAGCACATCGCAATCCGATAAAAGACCTGCCTGAGATTCTTCTTATCGTGGAAGAAAATGAAATGGATAAAATTGAGCAACAGGAATTAGCGGACAATGTTGGGGTAGTTATGTTGCCTTGTTTACCTGAACTCTTTAAGGTTCAGATACGCCAGGCTCAAAAGAGAACAGCCCGACGATACGAGAAAAAACTTGAAATAGAACGTCACAGCAGTTTGTTCCTCAATAATTCCCAGGCCAATCTTCTTGTTGATCCAATGGATGGGTCTATAATTGATGCCAATCCGGCAGCCTCAGCACTCTATGATAAAAGCATCGAAACTTTACTATCCGGTAACTTCCGGGACTTGCATCCCAACGATTTTGAAAGCTTTATGAGCCAGACCAAACAAGTGTTGGGTGGTGAAAAAATTTTACTGGCCCTGAGTTTCCCAAAGGAAGATGAAGATGTAAGAGAGCTGGAATATTTTATGAACCTTGTTACCCTTGGGGAAAAGGGGTTTGTTTATCTCAATGTGGAAGATATTACAGAGAAGGAAATTGCCAATGAGCTTTTCTATCAGCAGGCAGAGATACTGCGCAATACACTTGAATCCATAGATGATTTATTGTTTTCTCTCAATAAGGATGGAGATTTTATTGATTACTATCAACCAGCCGGAGGGAGTACCATTGCATTGTCGAGCGATGTTTTTATTGGTAAAAACATTTATGATGTTGGCTTTCCCCTTGACATAGCCCAGAAGTATATTTTTACCATCGAGCAGGTAATTGAAGAGGATAAGCCGGAACAAATTGAATATCATCTGCAGGCTTTTGGTTCCCAGCTTTGGTATAATGCAAAAATTTCTCCAAGGAAAAATACTTTTGGAGTAATAGAGGGAGTTACAGTACTCTGCCGGGATGTAACCCTGCAGAAAAAGAGTGAAGAAGCACTGAAAAAGGCACGTGACTTTTACCTTACCATGCTGGCTGATTTTCCTACCATGATCTGGAAAACCAATAATACCCGTCGCGCAGACTACTTTAACAAAACATGGCTCGAGTTTACCGGAAACGATCTGAATAGTGAAATGCGAACCGAATGGAGCGGAAAGCTTTCTGCTACAGATGCCAAGATATTTGCCTCTGCGCTAAACAATGCCTACAAAACCAAGCAGTCCTTCCAGTTAGAGCACAAACTGAAACATCATTCGGGTGAATTCAGGTCGGTGATTAATGCTGGTCGTCCGTTTTACAACCTTGA
>SLPR01000366.1 GCA_007131895.1 Bacteroidales bacterium
ATACATTATTCTCCCGTGCTTTTTTCATCATTTTCACGAAATTTTCAGATATCTGCGCGTATAGGATGTCGTTGGAACCTTCAAAAATCTGAAACGGGCGACTGTCAACAACGCTGCGTCCTGCAATATGATTAAGCTTGTAAGCTCCCGCCCCAAAAAGTTGTGTGGCAGATTGTGCCGCTTCCTGCATCAGGTCTGTAACCACCGTTTTAATAGAGTTAGCTTCAAATCCCCTGGTCGAAAGGTCGATGTTAATATCGCTTATTTGACTGGTATTTGCACACATGGCTGAACATATAGTATAGCATGCCTGCAGTCTTGCAAGTCGCTGCTGCACCTGATCATAACTCAGCAGGGGTTTTCCTCCGATATGCCTGTTGCGGGAGTGTTCGATGGTTTCATCAAGCAGTCTTTGTATAAATCCCATGGCCATGCCAGGAAATTGCATTCGGCTGCGGTGCAGCAGGTCAAGCATCATTTTCACCCCCGTGGTATGAGGGATAAGTTTTTGATTTTTAGGAATTCTGACATCAAGCTTGTTTTTCCCGTATGGAATCTGGTACAGGCCCAGGTTCTGGTATAATTCTTCAACTTCAATCTGCTGTTGTGGTGCATTCACATCGCAGATAAAAAAATCAATATCCCGTTTCAGGTCGCCCGAGGCTGTTTTTTCCCTTCCTGTTAAAAGCCAGTATTCTGCCCATCCGGTAAGGCCGGCCCAGTGTTTGGTTCCCTGAACATGGTAACTGTCTCCCTTGTCAGTATGAAAAGTTTGCATGTTCAGTGCATCACTTCCATGGCCGGGTTCGGTTATCATGAGGCCACCCATGTTTTGTTGCTCCAGGAACCTGTTGAATATTGGCTGTTTTACTTCCTCCTGTGCATATTTGGCTACCGGCTGCAGAAACAGGGCCATGTTAATTCCCAGGGTAAGCGATAAGGAAAGGGATTCGTAAGAGGCTGCAGAGAGCAATGCAAGGGTTTCTTCTGTTTTCCCTCCTCTGCCTCCGTATTCTTCGGGGATGGCTACCGATAGGGGATTGGAACTCATAATTTCACGCATCACAAAAGGAGGCATGCCTCGCTGCAAGGCTATTTGGTTTACATCAGCACGCACATGAAATACATTTTGTATATTGGTTTTTATGTTTTCAAGAAAATCCTCAAATGGCAGGTGCAGGGATGTGCCAGATTTTAATATTGATTCTCCATTATGATCCAGTGTTGTATTTTCCATAGTATTATTGATGGGTAAAAATAGGGTAAGATTTTGTTTTTGTTATTTTAATAATGTAAAGTTAGTGATTTTAAACAAACATTCAATAGACAGGCTCTGTGAAATTTGGTTAAAGTCAGGTTTTTTTATTGAATATTAGTCCCTGGTTTATTTTGAACTGCATGGTTTTATCCGTTTCTTTTTTCCTTTTACCTTTGCAAACGATCAATAGCTGAGCAATGGAACCCCATTTTCTAAACATACATACTCACCACATGCAAGGATGCAGTAATGGTGTAATGTGCATCCTTAACTGTTTTCCTGCTGAGATTTCAGATAAAAAACCCGATAGCTGGTTTTCGATAGGCATACATCCCTGGTACATCGAAAACAGGGAGAAAGCAGATGCCGGTTTGCAAACCGTTGAAAAAGCGCTTTCTCATCCACTCTGTATGGCTGCAGGTGAAGCCGGTCTTGATAAAATATCTCAAGTCCCCTGGGAATTGCAGGAGGAAATATTTGTCAGGCACGCAAAACTGGCCGAAAACCATAACAAACCCTTGATAATTCATTGTGTGAAGGCCTACAGCGAATTGCTGGGCTTGCGAAAAGAACTAAAAGCTGAGCAAGTATGGATTTTTCATGGATTTAACAGCAGCTATGAAATGGCACAACAACTCATTCAACAGGGCTGTATGTTGTCATTCGGAAACCTTCTATGGAAAGAGGGATCTAAAGCCCGGGCGGTGATAAAGAGGGTTGAACCCCGGCAATGGTTTCTTGAAACGGATGATGAGGATATTTCTATCGAATCGGTTTATAAAAAAGCTGCAGACCTCACCGGAAAAACTGTAAATGATTTGAGGGTGATTATGCAAGAGAATTGTAAAAGAGTATTTCAAAAAGAATTGGCGTGAGCATAGAAAATAAAATCCCTATCATAGTTTTTGCATAAATTTGCTGATTAATCAATAATAAGCCACTTAGATGACAGATAAAAGCTGGCAGGAGCGAACTTTGCTGCTGCTCGACAATGAAAAAACCGAAATTCTCAATACTTCCCATGTATTGGTAGCCGGATTGGGCGGGGTAGGGGGATATGCTGCTGAAATGCTTTGCCGTGCAGGAATTGGGAAGATGACCATAATTGATGGCGACCACATTCAGGACTCTAACCGCAACAGGCAGTTGCTGGCTCTTTCCAGTACCGTGGGCCAAAGAAAAGCTTCCCTGATGGCCCAACGACTTATGGATATAAATCCCGATATAGAACTGACTGTAATTGATGAGTTTATCCGTGACGAGCGCACCCATGAAATTCTGGAGATGCCCTATGATCACGTGGTAGATGCCATTGATACATTATCTCCCAAGATTTTTCTTATCCGACAAACCCTGCTCAAAGGGCTGCCCCTGGTAAGCAGCATGGGTGCTGGTGGTAAAACAGATCCAACGGTGGTGAGAATTGCCGATTTTTCTGAAACATACCAGTGTAACCTGGCCAGAATGTTAAGAAAAAGATTGAAAAATCTGGGGGTGCGCTCGGGTTTTAAAACCGTGTTTTCTCCAGAGCTCATCGATGATACCACAATGATGCCGGTGCTCGACGAACCCAACAAAAAAACCACAGTGGGCACTGTCAGTTATATGCCGGCAATTTTTGGGTGTGTTATAGCATCTGTGGTTATCAGGGAACTCATTGGCGAAGAAATCGAACTGGCCAAAAGGCCATGCAGAAAACTATTGAACAATTTGGCGGCAAAATAATTATAAGATCAGTACCAAAAAGCTAATCCATGTTTACAAAACTCGATAAAACTCAATATTTACCAGGAGACAAACCTATTATGGCCTGGGATGGCAACTGTGGTTTTTGCCATTACTGGGTATTGCGCTGGAAAAAATTCTCCGGCGATAAGGTAATTTATGAGCCTTATGAAAAAGTGGCAGACCGTTTTCCTGATATCGAATTACGCTATTTTAAACAAGCGGTGCGGTTCATTGATGTGGATGGTAAGATTTACACCGGCCCGGCAGCCGCATTCCGGTCTTTCAGCTATGGGAAGAAGTACCGCTGGTTGTTTCCGCTCTACCAGAATTTCTGGCCCGCTACATTTATTGCGGATCATATCTATCGCTTTGTTTCCAAAAACAGACCTTTCATGTATAAGGTCTCTGTAGCCCTTTGGGGCCGCAACCCCGTAAAACAAAAACCCTACTGGCTCATATACGTCGGTGGTGTGGCATTGCTGATTCTGGGAGTGAGTGTGATGGTGTAATCAAAGCTGCCTCAAAAACGTATCCCGTTTTTTGATCTTATTGAAATGACTGCAGTAACCATAGAGTACAAAAAAAGCCTCGCTGATGCGAGGCTTTTGACTTTTGGCGTTTTCTTGCAAGCACAATTACTTCTGCAAATCATAAAAGCAACGCTTGGGAGAATACAACACACCTTGGTCTTTGAGTTTTTTAATCGCTTTTTCTGCATCTTTCTTTTCCAGGCCTGCCATTTCTGCTACCTCGCCGGGGCGCATGGGTTTTGCTGCGTCTTCAAATGCTTTGATGATTTTTTCGGTTGCTTCCATAATAATAGATTAAAAGTTTAGTGAAACATGTATTGAATAATTTTCCAATGTCTTGAATTATTGATTCTTGCTGGGCCTGCCGTACCTTTCCTGACCTTCCCCGATTATTACTTTTTCTCCCAGGTGCCTGGGCTGTTTGCGGGTGGCAAGATCAAAAAATACTTTTACCCTGGCAAATATTTCTCTGAAATGGGTTTGAATACCTTGTCGCCTATCCAGATCGGTGGCATTGAAACCGATAGCTTTGATATTTCTTGTTTTTGCAAGAAAAATTGCCCGCTGGTTATGAAACTTCTGCGAAACCACAATGATGCTGTCTTGCCCGAAAACCTCCCTGCTCCTTACCATTGAGTCCAGGGTGCGCAGTCCGGCATAGTCCAGGTAAAGGATACTGTCGGGGACTCCGTATCTGATGATCTCGCGGCGCATTTGTTCAGGCTCGTTGTAATCGAGTGCCCGGTTGTCGCCGCTTAAAATGATATATTGTATTTTACCCGCATGATAAAGCTCAGCAGCAGCACTGATGCGGTAGTGGAAATAGGGATTGGGCTTCCCACTCATGAGAAAACGACTGGTACCCAATACAATGGCAGTTTTTTGCGGCTCTACATCCGATATGTCATCGTACAGGGATTTGTAGGATGAAATAACAATAATAAGATTGCTCCCCACAATAACTAGGATTGCCAGCGAGAAAAGGTATCCCAGTATTTTCAGGGGTTTCAGGTATGTCATCGATTTTCTTTTTTCCATCCGGGAATTGGGCAAGATTGGTAATTTCACGTAAACAGTAAACGCAAAATTACAAAATGATATTTTAATGATAACAATTTCTTTCAATCTTAGGATATCCTGATTATTATTATTATTGTCTTATAAATCTTCTCTTTTATTCGGGAATGCATCGTTTCATTACTTTTCGCTCAGGAATATACGCTGGTCGAAAGTTTTATACACGTTTCTGCGGCAGAAAATCCGGGTTCTTATCAAAAGCCTCTTCTTATTTAGATTCATTACAAATAATTAGAGAAAAAAACTTTCCAAATCAACAAAAATGATAATATCTAAGGGTTTTGTTAGATGTTGAACATCAGATGGCTAAAGAGTTTGGCGTAAAAATATTTCAGAATTATTTCAGCAATCTGAATAAATAATTATAGATTTGCCGACAGCAGGAAAAGCATATCAAAACCCTGTTGAAAACAATCATTTATTATCACCCTAAAACTTTTATCAAACAATGGCAAAACGAGGAGATGTTGTCATCGACATAGAAAAATGTAAAGGCTGCGAAGTTTGTGTCTCAGTCTGCCCTCAGGAAGTGTTGGCTCTTGCCCCGGAGGTTAACAAAAAGGGCTACCATTATGCAGTGAAGGTAAATTCGGATTGTACCGGTTGTACCAACTGTGCGATAGTATGCCCTGATGCAGTTATTACTGTATATCGGGAGAAATAGTTAATTAGTGTCTGTCCATAAAGCACCATTTGCTTCGTTACGCTCACCGCCAAAATGCTCATTTACAAAAAAGTAAACTCCGCTTTTAGCGGCTTCGCAAGCCTCGCAACTGGCACTTTCTGACCAAACACCTGATTACTATATTATTATTTGCCTGACTTAAAGACGGGCGTTAATTAAAGAGCATGTAGTTACAAAATTACCTGAAGAAAATGAAAGAATTAAGATTAATGAAAGGAAACGAAGCGTTAGCAGAAGCAGCCATAAGAGCTGGTGCTGATGCTTATTTTGGTTATCCCATCACACCTCAGTCAGAGGTAATCGAATATCTAATGGCCAATAAGCCTGAGGATCGCACGGGAATGGTTGTATTGCAGGCAGAGAGCGAAATCGCTGCCATCAATATGGTTTATGGTGCAGCAGGCTGTGGCAAAAAAGCCATGACCTCTTCTTCCAGCCCGGGTATGAGCCTGAAACAGGAGGGAATATCTTACATCGCAGGAGCAGAACTTCCCTGTTTATTGGTAAACGTAGTGCGCGGAGGCCCGGGTCTTGGCACCATTCAGCCCTCACAATCCGACTATTTTCAATCGGTAAAAGGTGGCGGCCATGGCGACTACAAACTTATTGTACTTGCTCCTGCAACGGTTCAGGAAAGTGTCGATTACGTAAAGCTGGGATTTGAACTGGCCTTTAAATACCGCAATCCTGTTATGATTCAATCTGATGGCATCATTGGCCAGATGATGGAGAAAGTAGAACTTTTTGAGCAGATGCCTCGCGTGGAACCCAACTATGAGTGGGCCACCCTGGGTAAAAAAACAGACCAACCGGCTACTTTTATTACTTCACTGCAACTTCAGGCCGAAGAACAGGAGAAAGTAAACCACAGATTGCAGGCCAAGTATCGCGAAATTGAAAAGAACGAAGTGATGTTTGAAAAAATCAATTGCGACGATGCCGAATACCTGTTTACCGCTTTCGGTTCCTGTGCCCGTATCACACGCAAAGCCATGGAAATGGCCCGCGCAAAAGGAATCAAGGTAGGCTTGTTGCGTCCTCAAACCCTTTACCCATTCCCCGTGGATGAGTTTAATAAACTCGCAGATCAGGTAAAAGGAATCCTGTGCGTGGAAATGAATGCCGGTCAGATGGTTGAAGATGTCAGACTGTCGGTAAACGGGAAAACCAGGGTAGAACATTTTGGCCGTTACGGTGGAATGATACCCAACCCCGATGAAATTCTTAATGCTTTGGAACAAAAAATTATTGGAGGATAATCATGTCAGAAAACCTTATAAAACCCGAAAATCTGGTCTACCAGAAAACAGAAGCTTTGACTGACCGCGTCATGCACTATTGCCCGGGATGCGGACACGGAACGGCTCACCGAATTTTAGCTGAAGTAATCCAGGAAATGGGCATCATGGATCAAACTATCGGAGTGGCTCCGGTAGGATGTTCAGTACTGGCCTATTATTATTTTAATGTGGACATGCAGGAAGCTGCCCACGGGCGTGCACCGGCTGTAGCTACAGGAATCAAGAGAGTATTTCCCGAAAAATTCGTGTTTACCTACCAGGGCGATGGCGACCTTGCCGCCATTGGTACTGCAGAAACCATTCACGCCATCAACCGTGGAGAAAACATTCTGATTGTATTTGTCAACAATGGTATTTATGGTATGACAGGTGGCCAGATGGCGCCTACTACTTTGGTAGGAATGAAAAGTTCTACTTCACCTTTTGGCAGAGATACAAAAACCATGGGCAGCCCGCTGAAAATTACCGAACTCATTGCACAGCTGCCAGGTGCTTACTTTGTTACACGCCAGGCGGTGCACAAACCCGGCAACGTTCGCAAAGCAAAAAAAGCCATCAGAAAAGCCTTGGAATACCAAAAGCTTGACAAGGGAACCTGCTTTGTGGAAATCGTTTCCAACTGCCCTTCCAACTGGAAGATGACTCCCGTTCAATCCAACAAATGGATGGAGGAAAATATGTTTCCTTATTATCCTCTTGGTGATATTAAAGTTCCTGAAGACAATTAAAAAAAAGCAATAATTATGACCGAAGAAATTATTATAGCCGGATTTGGTGGACAAGGCGTACTTTCCATGGGGCAAATTCTTTGCTACAGTGGAGTAATGCAAAATAAAGAAGTGAGCTGGATGCCATCATACGGTCCCGAAATGAGAGGCGGAACAGCCAACTGTACTGCCATTATCAGCGACGAACAAATCAGTTCACCTGTGTTGAACACTTTTGACACCGCCATTGTACTCAACCAACCTTCCATGGATAAATTTGAAGATGCCATAAAACCCGGCGGTCTTCTTATCTACGAAAGCAATGGTATGATTCGCAAGCCCAAACGCAAGGATATCAATATTTGTGTTATCAATGCATACGACGAGTCTGTGAGAATGAACAATACCAAGGTGTTTAACATGATTGTTATTGGGGGCTTTCTGAAGATTAAGCCCATTATCGACATGGAGAATGTTATCAAGGGATTGCAGAAGGTGTTGCCCGAGCGCTACCATCATCTGATTCCGCTTAATGAAGACGCTATTCGCAAAGGAATGGAGATTATTACGGTTGAACATCAGCTGAATTAATCTTCATTTAAACAATAAAAAAAACCTCCCTGAACAGGAGGTTTTTTTATGCTGCATGTTTTGTTAGCTATTGCCTGAACGAAAGTTTTGGTGAGCGAATAGAATGAAATAAGATAACTTTTTATCAATAAAATACCTTTGCCATAGCCCTGGGGATAAAAGAAATGATATCAGAGGCCATGAGGCTCTCTATGGGTTTTTTCCTTACGGCCAGGTCAGCGGCAAACCCATGCAGGTATACAGCGGCCATGCAGCTGAAAAGGGGAGAATACCCCTGGGTGAGCAATCCCATGATCATCCCGGTAAGCACATCGCCCGATCCTCCTTTGGCCATCCCCGGATTGCCGGTGCTGTTGAATATAACCTGCTTGTCGGGACACACCACGGCGGTATGCGCTCCCTTGAGCACCACATAACATTTGAAGCGGAAAGCCATTTCCCGCGCATTTTCCAGCCTTTCCCATCCACTGCTGCTTTTGCCGGCCAGTCTTTCCAGTTCGCCTACA
>SLPR01000067.1 GCA_007131895.1 Bacteroidales bacterium
AAGCTGAAAAAATACATGCATAGTTTATTTTTTAAGTGAATAATTCAATCAGATTAGCTAAATCAACAGAATCAGAATAAATAGAAACTGCTAGTAACCTTTCGATTCTAACTTCATATTTTCGAAAAGAATATGCCAAAAAAAAAGCATAGCTGGCGGTGGCTTTGCCGAACCAGTCTAATCAGCACTTTGCGTTTATTTTGAGTAATTGGTACCGGATATTTATGGGGAGTATCTTCTGCATGCCGCAGAGGGTTGTGTAGTATTTTCCACAGGAAAATATTACTGAAGCTGGTTTTGTAAATTCATTGAGAACGTTCCTATTCTTAAGCAACAGACCAATTTAACCCTAAAACAACAGGTATAGCTGATGGTAAAAGTTGTTTGAAACAAAATACATATTCGATGGTATAGTAATTGAACATTTTAATGCACGAATTTAAATAAATAAAGAAAATCAATCAAAGTTGTAACATTAAAAAAGAAAGATTATGGCACTAAAAAAAGTCTGGATAGAAGAAGGATGCACTGCATGTGAATTATGCGTTGACATTAGCCCCGATGTATTTGAAATGGATGAAAATGATGATACTGCCATTGTTAAAGATACTGCAGATCTTAGTGTAAATAGGAATAGCATTAAAGAAGCTGCTGCCAGTTGCCCGGTAGAAGTAATTCAGTATGAAGAATGAGCGATTTGTAAAAGAAAGGTCTGTATTCCATTTACTTAAAATTAATAAGAGATGCAGATAGATTTGCTTCAGGACGATCTGAATCATTAACAAACAAAAATAATTACTATAAACAATAATCATTGAAAAGATTTGAAATTAAATCAAATTGAATTCTGACAAAACTTGAGCATATTTTGATATTGTCTTTATTTAATTATATGAAAGGAGATATATTATGGCATTAAACTTTTTAAAATACGCAGAAGAAGGACAGCATTTTGTAAATGATTTGGCTTCAGAATTGGGCCACCCGGAAGAAACCGGGCGCACAAGCATTTTGTTACGCGCTGTATTACATACATTACGGGATAGACTTACCATTGGTGAATCCTTCAACTTGTTATCACAATTGCCTATGGCCCTGAAGGGGCTTTATGCGGACAATTGGAAATATCATGAAAAACCTCTTAAAATGAAAACAACACAGGAATTTGCTGAAGAGGTAGAAAAACATCAGGCTCAATATGGAGAGCAGGATTTCAGTTGGAATATGACAACTCCGGAACTTATAAAAGTTGTTTTACGGGCATTGAACAAATATATTTCTCCGGGTGAGCTTGATAATATCATTGCGCAAATGCCTCTGGAGCTTAAATCATTTTTTCGCGAAAGCATGAATCAGTAATCAAAAAAAAGGCAGTTATGACATTTATTATTTCAAGTTCTGCATTTGAACAAGGGCATAAAATACCAAAAGCACACACCTGTGACGGAGATGATATTTCCCCTCCCATATGGTGGGAAGGAGAACCCATAGATACCTCTACTTTCGCCCTTATCATGGAAGATCCCGATGCCCCGGGAGGCACGTTTACCCATTGGATGGTATATAACCTGCCGGCCAGCTGCCATGAGCTGGAAAAAATCATTCCTATCCAGAAGAATCTGGATAACGGCGCCATACAGGCCAAAAATGATTTTGGGAAAATAGGCTATCGGGGCCCTTGCCCACCCAAAGGGGAGGAGCATCGGTATTTTTTCAGGATTTTTGCCCTGAAAAAGAAATTACCCCACGAATCTATTCACAGTGGTACTGATTTTCATGAAGCTTTGAAGGGTTTGATTCTTGACAAAGCTGAATATATGGGAACCTACTAAAAAAAAACCTGACAAAACTATTTCTCTAAACACATTGCCTTGTAAAAGGTAAGAATAGAGAAAAAGCAGTAAAGGGGTGCATTTGTTTTTTCAGTGCATCCCGCTGCTGTTTTGTGATTTAGCAAGCGCATCAAAGCATGTTGTGCTATTATTCAGGATACAGAAAAATTATTTTTATGAGCAAATATATTCGATTTTTCAGCGATTTATCCAACCAGGATACTGCTGAAGTAGGGGGCAAAAATGCCTCTCTCGGTGAAATGATAAGTATACTCCAACCCAAAGGTATTCATATCCCCGCCGGATATGCCACTACGGCTAACGCCTACTGGGACTATCTGGAGCATAATGGGTTGCGGGAAAAACTGACAGAATTACTCAATAAACTGGATAAAAAGGAGTTCAAAAACCTGAAAGAAACGGGCAAAAAAGCACGGGATTTGATCATGAAAGGAGAATTTCCGGCAGAGATGGCCCAAAACATCAAAGATGCCTATAAAGAGCTTGAGGAAAAGGAAGAAGCGCTGAGCAGTGTGGCCGTCAGGAGCAGTGCAACGGCAGAAGACTTGCCCGAAGCATCATTTGCCGGACAGCACGATTCATTTATGAATGTGAAAGGACCTGAAAAAACCCTGGAAGCCTGCAAAAAATGTTTCGCTTCTCTGTTTACAGACCGGGCCATCCAGTATCGTGAGCACAATGGCTTTGATCATATGAAAGTGGCGCTGTCTGCAGGCGTGCAGAAAATGGTACGCGCCGACAAAGCTTCGGCAGGGGTTATTTTTACCATTCTTCCAGAGAGCGGCTATGAAGAAGTCATCTTTCTGACCGGAGCCTGGGGATTGGGTGATAATGTAGTACAGGGTGCAGTAAATGCCGATGAGTTTCATGTTTTCAAGCCCTCCCTGCGCAAAGGTTTACAGGCCATTATTTCCAAAAAAACCGGCACCAAGGAAAAAACCATGGTGTATGCCGGTAAAGATAGCAAGGCCACCACGAAGAACATAAAAACACCTTTAAAGGATCGCCAGAAATTTGTGCTTACCAATGAAGAAATAGAGCAGCTGGCCGTGTGGGCCCTTGAGATAGAAGACCACTATGGCATGGCCATGGACATAGAATGGGCCAAAGATGGAGAAAGTGATCAACTGTATATTGTACAGGCCCGCCCCGAGACCGTGCATAGTAGCGGGGGTAAGTCCAAAATCAGGGAATACAGGCTGAAAGGTGAAGGTAAGGTATTGGCAACAGGTACAGGTATTGGAGATAAAATTGCCAAAGGAAAAGCACGTATCCTCAGCTCGCCCGATGAGTCCGATAAGCTTAAGGAGGGAGATGTACTGATTACCGAAATTACCAACCCCGACTGGGATAATGTAATGAAAAAGGCTTCCGCCATCATTACCAATAGTGGTGGGCGTACCAGCCATGCGGCCATTGTAGCCCGTGAACTGGGTGCAGTGGCAGTGGTAGGAACTGAAGATGCTACTGAAGTTATAAATGACGGTCAGCAGGTTACCGTATCCTGTGCCGAAGGGCAAAAAGGAAAAATCTATGAGGGAGCATTGGAATGGGAAGAAGAGGAAATAGATTTTGACAAATATGATGAGCCTGAAACCGAAGTTATGCTCATTCTGGCAGACCCTTCCATTGCATACTCTTACAGCGGCTATCCTGTAAAAGGAGTGGGTTTGATGCGGCTGGAGTTTATTATCAATAATGCCATTCAGATTCATCCTCTGGCACTTTTGCATTTTGACAAACTCAAAGACCAGAAAGCGAAAAAGAAAATTGAGAAACTAACAGCCGCTTATCCCGAAAAAGAGGGCTATTTCATTGAAAAACTGGCCCAGGGGGTAGCTGAAATTGCCGCTGCATTTTATCCCCGTGAGGTGATAGTGCGCATGACGGATTTTAAATCCAATGAATACGCCAACCTTATTGGCGGACATGAGTTTGAGCCCGATGAAGAAAACCCCATGCTGGGATTCAGAGGTGCCTCGCGGTATTATAGCGAAGAATACAGGGAAGGTTTCAGAATGGAATGCGAGGCCATGAAAAGAGTACGGGACGAGATGGGTTTTACCAATGTGAAACTCATGATTCCTTTTTGCCGCACAGTGGAAGAAGGGAAAAAGGTCATCAATCTCATGGGCGACTTCGGGCTGAAACAAGGCTGGAATGAGCTGGAAATATACGTGATGAGCGAGATTCCGTCCAATGTAATGCAAGGGGAAGAATTTGCCGAAATATTCGATGGTTTCTCCATAGGCTCTAATGACCTAACCCAACTAACCCTGGGGCTGGACCGCGACTCGGAGTTGGTTAGTAATCTGTTTGATGAGAATAACCCCTCAGCAAAGCAAATGATCAGTATGGCCATTGAAAAAGCCAAAAAGAAAGGACGTAAGATAGGGTTGTGCGGTCAAGCCCCCAGCGATTTTCCTGATTTTGCAGGGTTCCTGGTTGAGCAAGGTATCGATAGTATCTCCTTTAATCCCGATGCCGTGGCCAAAGGAATTAAAAACATCCTGAAAGCCGAAAATAAATAAGCCATTGAAAAAGCTATGGTCAGGCTGTACCTCAAAACTTATACTTAAGCCAACCAGTGATAATCAACAGCTAAATAAAAGACAAACAAGTAGTTACAACTATAAACATCAAAAAATGAAAACTAAATTATTCAGCATTTCCCCATACGAAAGACCATTTCTCGAGCAGGGAAACCAGGAGGGGTTGCAACTGATTTACGAAGAAGAAAGACTCAACGAAAACACCACTGATCTGGCCGAAGGCTGTGAAGCGGTATCCATATTTGCCAGTGACAAGGCTCCTGCAGATGTGCTGGAAAAGCTCAGTGAGCTGGGCGTTAAATACATCGCCACCCGTACAATGGGCATCGACCACATTGATACTGAAAAGGCCCGGGAACTTGGGATAAAAGTTGCCCATGTTCCTCATTATTCTCCCCATAGTGTGGCAGAGCATAGTGTAGCACTTATGATGGCGCTCAACCGCAATCTTATTCCTGCTCATTACAAAGCCATGGACTACAATTTTCTGCTGGATGGCCTCGTAGGCTTCGATATGAATAACAAAACCGTGGGAATGATTGGAGGGGGAGAAATCGGCAGTGTAAGTGCCCGAATTCTTCATGGGTTTGGTTGCAAATTGCTTATTTACGATATTGAAAAAAACAAAGAGCTTATTGAAAAATATGACGCCAAATATGTGGATATAGATGAACTATGCAGCAATTCAGACATTATCACCATTCATGCTCCTCTTACAGAAGATACGGAGCACCTGATCAATAAAGAAAAAATCGAACTGATGAAAGATGGTGTAATGATTATCAACACTGCCCGCGGGGCTATTTGCAAGACGGAAGACCTCATTGAGGGGTTGAAAAATGAAAAAATCGGCTCGCTGGGGATGGATGTATATGAGAACGAGAAAGGGCTCTTTTTCGAGGATCATTCCTGCGAAATAATGAAAGATGACCTGTTTGTCCGCCTGCTGGGGTTTAAAAATGTGCTTATTACTGCGCATCAGGCTTTTCTTACCCGTGAAGCATTGAAGGAAAACATGGATACTACGCTGGCGAATCTGCGCAATTGGGCAAAGGGAAATACAGCAGAGCATCAGGTTGATTAGTATGTTTTGAGGGATAATCTCCGGGTTAATTGAATATATGAAAGAAATAAAAATCAGTTGCTGAGGCTTATGTCTGACATCCTTCTAGCAGTACTTGGATTTACACCGGTCCTGATAATATTTATTCTGATGGCTGGCTTTCGATGGTCTGCCACCCGTGCCATGCCTGTCGCTTTTGCGGTAGTGCTGGCACTGGTTTATTTTGTTTGGGGAACCTATCCTGCTCACATTGCTGCTGCCAGCATAAATGGAGCCGTGATCGCAATTGAAATTATGTTTATTGTATTGGGTGCACTGGCTTTGCTGTTTACATTGCGTCAGAGTGGAGCCATTGCTTCTATCAACAGAGGGTTTACCGGTATTTCACCCGACAAAAGAGTACAGGCCATTATTATTTGTTGGTTTTTTGGCAGTTTCATTGAAGGTGCTGCCGGGTTTGGTACTCCTGCTGCCCTAACTGCTCCATTGCTGCTTTCACTTGGGTTTCCTGCCATGGCAGCCGTTATGGTAGCACTTATCGCCAACAGTACGGCGGTTTCTTTTGGAGCGGTTGGTACTCCTACCCATATTGGAGTGGCAACCTCTCTTGACCTTGAGAGCGTTGAGCAAACCCTTGAAGGACATGAAATCAGTTTCGAATATTTTATCCAGCAAATTGGTTCATGGACTGCAGTGCAGCATATTCTGCCTGCCCTGATTGTTCCTTTGCTAATGACTGTGATGTTAACCCGGTTTTTTGGAGAAAAAAGAAGCTTTAGGGAAGGTTTCCAAATTTGGCCCTTCGCCTTATTTGCAGCATTTTGCTTTATTACACCTTACGTAATGGTAGCAGTGTTTCTCGGGCCTGAATTTCCAGGCATTTTTGGCGGTTTAACAGGCTTGTTGATAATTATCCCTACAACCAGGGGAGGATTTTTAGTGCCAAAAAAACATTGGGATTTTCCCGAAAAGGACAAATGGGAACCATCCTGGAAGGGCTCCATCGAAGTGGATGATACAATGAGCCAAAAGAAAATGCCCCTGCTGAAAGCCTGGCTGCCATACATCGTTATAGGGCTGTTACTGGTTGTTTCACGTGTTGATTTCCTGCAGGTTAACGAATGGCTTAAATCGGTTAAGCTTGAAAGCAGTAATTTATTCGGCACCAATATTTCCACGGAATTTCAACCCCTGTATAATCCGGGTATTATCCCATTTATGTTAGTGGCATTGCTGTGCATTCCTGCCTACGGTATGAACAAAAAACAGGTAAAGCAGGCCTGGCAGGAAACCTTTAAAAGAATCAAGGGTCCTGCTATAGCTCTTATTTTTGCTGTTCCTATGGTACGACTGATGATGCAATCGGGCAACAATCCCGAAGAATGGGCAAGCATGCCTATTGCCATGGCCCGTTCAATGGCAGATGTTTTCCAGGGTGCATGGCCCCTGTTGAGCCCTTTGGTGGGTGCATTGGGAACATTTATAACGGGTTCAAACTCAGTTTCCAATATGCTCTTCAGCTTGTTTCAGTATTCTGTTGCCGAACAAACGGAAATCTCCAGAACAATCATTGTGAGTTTGCAAAATGTTGGGGGCGCTCTTGGTAATATGGTGGCTGTGCATAATATCATTGCTGCTTGTGCAACGGTGGGACTTACAGGTGTGGAGGGCGTGCTGCTGAAAAGAAATGCCATTCCTGCTTTGATATTGGTATTGGTGGCTGGTTTAGCAGGTCTGGTTCTGGCTTATATTATGGTTCCTGGTTTATTCTGACAGGCAGAAAAAACTAAAGTTCAATTCACCAAAAGAAGGTAATTTTTTTCAAGAAGTATTTTGGCACATATAGAAACATTTATCAATGGCTTACTTCAACGTTTCTGAACATATTTACAGTGAAAAAATCAGAGGTGTTTAATGGTAAGTCTGAGGTTCTCTTTGCAAAGCCGGATATTTCTACTTTTAGAAATGTGGAAATTGCTCTACATCCTGTCATTTGTTTTCCGAAATAAGAGGATGTTTCTTTACTCAAACCCCCGGAAGAAGAAACCTTTCTGTCATGCTTGGCCATTATAAGTTGCTGACTGTCTGATGTCTGGAAAGACATGGTAACAGATTGTATCCACTGCCGTTTTGATCCTGCAATACACGGTATAATTCTTGGCTACTTATTTTTCCGAAGGCTAAATCCGACTGTTTTGAAAACAGTTGAGATAAAATAAAAAAATGTACTGAATCAAAACAAAGTTAATTAATGCAAGAGTATGCACAATTGAACTATGATCACTTTGGCTATGCTGAAGAAAAAAAATCTTCAGAAAACCCCAAGATGGTCAATCAGTAAATTTTCAGCATATTTCTCTTACATCAAAATAAATCGAATGGTAAAACTCAAAAAGAAAGTATTATGAAAAATCACACAAAATCTTCAGGCATTATATTGACCATGTTATTCCTTGTTTTTGTATCATGTCAGAGGCAACCCACAGAGGAAGAATTTCATGAAAGCCTTACTGAAATAAGGGGGGAGATGCAGATAGCATCAACATGGCTTGAGGAGGCCATAGAAACTGACAATCTGAGTGAATTTATGGAAAAAAGCGACGAAGCACTTAACAAAATCGAAACCCAGCTGGATGCCTATATGGATGAAACTGACAGAGCCTTCCGCAGAATTCATCAGGAAACCAGAACCCAAATAATCAATATTAAGCAAAAAATTACGGAAATCGATTTCAGGCTGGCGCTACTGGAAAACAACGAACATTTCAGAAGAAGAGAACAGGCTGAAGATGATGAACTTCCTGCTGTGAGGCGAACCCGACCATTGGCGTATCAGTTTCCACACATACCTGAAGACGATGAAAGAGTAATAAGTGAAAGGATTATGTATGGAGAAGAAGTTCTGAA
>SLPR01000208.1 GCA_007131895.1 Bacteroidales bacterium
ATTCACCAAGCCTTCCATTGTAAATCGTGAGCAAAAGATCAAAGCCAGGTATATACAGAAGCTCAGAGATCAGGAAGAAGGTTAGTGGACGGATTACGAAGCCGTTTGAAAATATATTTAAAGAAGAATCTTTTGTTGAGAATAAATATTGTTTACATTAGCAAAAGATTCTTCTTTCATTATGGAGACAGCCGACTTTTTACATTACCTGCAATACGGGAAGCGTTATTCTTCTCATACGGTATCCGGGTATAAAACCGATCTGAAGCAGTTTTCAGAATACCTGAAAGATACTTTTAATACAACGCCACTGCAAGCAACTTCGCAGCAAATACGAAACTGGCTCTCCGGGCTTGTTGCTGCCAGGCTCAGTGCAAAAACTGTTAACAGGAAAATTTCATCACTCAATTCGTTTTACCAGCATCTTGAAATGGGAGGCAAGATGGAAACGAACCCGATGGCCAAAGTTACACCTCCCAAAATTCCCCGAAAATTACCTGCATATGTCTCAGAAACAAATATGCAAACGCTCATTGAAGATTTTGAATTTTCTCATGATTTTAAAGGGTTAAGAGATAAACTGATTCTTGAAACATTTTACTGCACAGGTATAAGACTTTCAGAACTCACCGGATTAAAGTATACCGACATTAATCTCTCTAAAGGCACAATCAGGGTAACAGGAAAAGGAAACAAAGAAAGAATTGTTCCTATGGTAGAGGAATTGAAAAGTACCTTTGCACATTACCTTGAGGAAAAAAAACGTGTTTTTGGAAATGATACTATCGGTTATATTTTTGTTACCGATAAGGGCAAAAAAGTATATCCTAAATTTGTTTATCGTGTAGTAAATTTTTACCTTAGCACCAACACTACTGTTAGCAAGCGTAGTCCTCACGTATTAAGACATAGTTTTGCTACCCACATGTTAAATAACGGCGCAGATATCAATGCTATAAAGGATCTTTTAGGGCACAGCAGCTTAAGTGCCACTGAAGTTTATACGCACAATACGGTAGAAAAAATAAAATCAGTTTATAAACAAGCCCATCCAAAGGCGTAAATCAGGAGGATTTAGTATGAAAGTTTCTATTAGCTCATTGCATTTTAAAGCAGATCTTAAATTAGAGAACTTTATCCGTGAAAAAGTAACCAAGGTAAGTAGCCTTTTTGATGGAGTCATTGGAAGTGATGTTACCCTTAAATTGGATCAATCTACTTCCAATGGGAATAAAATAGCAGAAATTCGTATACAGATTCCAGGCAACGATTTGTTTGCAAAAAAACAAGCCAAGACATTCGAAGAGGCAATAGATAGTGCAGTGGACGCTTTGAAAAAGCAAATCACCCGTCATAAAGAAAAGGTAAAAGGCCTTTAAAAGTCTTGTCAATACTGTAAAAAAAGAAAAAGAGAAAAAAAGCGAATTAATTTTTGGTAGTTTTTAAATCTTTCGTACATTTGCAGACCTTTTTGAAAGGTCTGCTTTTTTAATGTTCTTTGCATGTTTATTCAGCAAAATTTAATGATAAATCAAACGCCGATGTAGCTCAGTTGGCCAGAGCATCTGATTTGTAATCAGACGGTCGGGGGTTCGAATCCCTCCATCGGCTCATTGAAAAGCAATTAAATGATTAGCTGGGGGGGTTCCAGAGCGGTCAAATGGGGCAGACTGTAAATCTGTTGGCTTTCGCCTTCGGAGGTTCGAATCCTTCCCCCCCCACTTTTTTTGATTGCGGAAGTAGCTCATCCGGTAGAGCGACAGCCTTCCAAGCTGTAGGTGGCGGGTTCGAGTCCCGTCTTCCGCTCAAGAGCAATGATTGACGATTATTGCCGACGTAGCTCAGGGGTAGAGCGTTTCCTTGGTAAGGAAGAGGTCATGGGTTCAAATCCCATCGTTGGCTCAAAGGTGAAATCTTTAACTAAGTCTAAAGCATTTATAGAATCCCTTTTTTAAAATTTAAACATCCAGTTAGATATGGCAAAAGAAAAATTCGTACGTAACAAACCGCATGTGAATGTAGGAACCATTGGTCACGTTGACCACGGCAAAACCACACTCACCGCTGCAATCACTACCGTTTTGGCAGGTAAAGGTCTCTCTGAGATCAGAAGCTTTGACTCAATTGACAATGCTCCGGAAGAAAAAGAAAGAGGTATCACCATTAATACTGCTCACGTTGAGTACCAGACGGCAAATCGTCACTATGCTCACGTTGACTGCCCTGGTCACGCTGACTATGTTAAGAACATGGTTACTGGTGCTGCCCAGATGGACGGTGCTATTCTTGTTGTTGCTGCTACCGACGGTCCTATGCCTCAAACCCGCGAGCACATCCTTTTGGCTCGCCAGGTTGGTGTTCCCCAGTTAGTTGTTTTCATGAACAAGGTTGACCTTGTTGATGATGAAGAATTGCTCGAACTTGTGGAAATGGAAATCAGAGAACTGCTTTCTTTCTACGATTTTGACGGTGATAATATTCCCGTTATCCAGGGCTCTGCTTTGGGTGGATTAGAAGGAGAAGAAAAATGGGTTGACAAGATTATGGAACTTATGGATGCTGTTGACAGCTTTATTCCTGAGCCTGTTCGCGCCGTTGATAAGCCTTTCCTTATGCCTGTTGAAGACGTTTTCTCAATTACAGGTCGTGGTACTGTTGCTACCGGTAGAATTGAGAGTGGTATCATCAAAACAGGTGACCCTGTAGAAATTATTGGTATGGGTGCTGAAAAACTCAAATCAGTAGTTACAGGTGTGGAAATGTTCCGTAAGATTCTTGACCGTGGTGAAGCTGGTGACAACGCTGGTATGCTCCTCAGAGGTGTAGACAAGAATGAAATTACAAGGGGTATGGTTATTGTTGCTCCCGGTTCTGTGAAGCCTCACAGCAAATTTAAAGCTGAGGTGTATGTACTGAAAAAAGAAGAAGGTGGTCGTCACACTCCATTCGGAAACAAATATCGTCCTCAGTTCTTCTTCCGTACCACTGACGTAACGGGTGAGATCTATCTGCCCGAAGGTCGCGAAATGGTTATGCCCGGTGACAACCTTACCATTAGTGTTGAGCTTATTGCTGACATTGCTATGGACAAAGGACTCCGCTTTGCAATCCGCGAAGGTGGCCGTACCGTTGGTGCAGGTCAGGTAACTGAAATTGTTGAATAGCGTACTATTCATAAAAGATAAATAAGAGGGAGATTTTATTCTCCCTCTTATTAATACGGGTGTAGCTCAATTGGTAGAGTAGCGGTCTCCAAAACCGTTGGTTGTGGGTTCAAGTCCTACCACCCGTGCTAAAAATATTAGAGTGTTTAGTTATCGATACATGATCCTGATGTGAGCGGGATTTTGTGCATCTGACCAAATTTAAAACGAACAAAAACAGATGAAAAAACTGGTTAATTATTTCAAGGAAACCTATGACGAACTTATCAACAAAGTTTCCTGGCCAACCTGGAGTGAACTGCAGAGCAGCGCAGTAGTAGTATCCATTGCTTCCCTTATTATAGCCCTTGTGGTTTATCTGATGGATGTTACTTTTAGCTCCGTACTGAAGCAATTTTATACACTTTTTCTTTAATCCGGAAAGGTGATTTGAATTTGCTTACTGAATATTCTAATATTCATCCTTCTTAAATCAGTAGCAAAAAAACCGGAATTTTTCTTTTATTAAGTATGAGCGAGCAACAGGTAAAAAAGTGGTATGTAGTCAGGGCGGTTAGTGGTAGCGAAAAAAAGGTGAAGCAATTCATCGAAAGCGAAATCAACCGGCTTGGATTGCAAGAGTATATATCGCAAGTACTTATTCCCATGGAAAAGGTTTATCAGGTGCGTAAAGGAAAAAAAGTGAGCGCTGAGCGCAACTATTTTCCCGGATACGTACTTATTGAAGCCTCTCTGGCAGGGGAAGTTCCTCATATCATTAAAACGATTCCAGGAGTATTGGGATTTTTAGGTTCCGCTGGTGAGGCTGTGCCTCTCAGAGAGCATGAAGTTCAGAGAATCCTGGGTAAGGTTGATGAGTTATCACAAAAAGAAGAAGAATTCGACATTCCTTTCATCGTGGGTGAAAGTGTGAAAGTGACCGATGGTCCTTTCAGCAGTTTTACAGGAGTTATTGAAGAAATTAACCATGAGAAGAAAAAACTCAAAGTTATGGTCAAGATCTTTGGTAGAAAAACACCCCTTGAACTGAGTTTCATGCAAGTTGAAAAGGAATAGATCGGTTATGCTATTGACGCAGAGATCCCCTTACATTAAAAACTTTATTTAAAAATGGCAAAAGAAGTTAGTGCGCTTATAAAACTGCAAATCAAAGGAGGAGCTGCCAACCCATCACCACCAGTAGGCCCTGCATTGGGTGCCAAGGGTGTTAATATAATGGAGTTTTGCAAGCAGTTCAATGCCCGTACACAGGATAAAGCAGGTAAGGTTATTCCTGTAATTATTACTGTATACAAGGATAAATCCTTTGTATTTATAATCAAGACACCCCCTGTTGCAGTTCAGTTAAGAGATGCAGCCAAAATAAAATCAGGATCAGCAGAACCCAACCGTATCAAGGTTGCTACCATTACATGGGAGCAGGTAAAGGTTATCGGTGAAGATAAAATGCCTGACCTGAATTGTTTTACTGTTGAATCTGCCATGAGAATGGTTGCAGGTACTGCACGCAGTATGGGTATCAGGATTAAAGGAAATCCTCCATATTAAACCTGTTTGAAAGTATCAAACAAGTTAATTTTTAATCAAAGCTTAACGGAATCTTAAAATGGCTAAAATAACGAAAAACCAAAAAGAAGCTTTAGCTAAATTTGATAAGAATACTATCTATTCCTTATCTGATGCAGCTGATGTTGTCAAAAAAATTACCTATACCAAATTTGACTCATCAGTGGATCTGGATATAAGGTTAGGGGTTGACCCACGTAAAGCCAATCAAATGGTGCGTGGCGTTGTAACTTTACCTCATGGAACAGGAAAGACAGTTAGGGTATTGGTACTTTGTACCCCCGACAAAGAAGAAGAAGCTAAAGCTGCCGGAGCTGATTACGTTGGTTTGGATGAATATGTGGATAAAATCAAAGGCGGATGGACCGATGTGGATGTTGTAATTACCATGCCCAGTGTAATGCCCAAAGTGGGTGCACTTGGACGTATATTAGGACCCCGCGGACTAATGCCTAACCCCAAAGCCGGCACTGTTACCATGGATATTGGTAAAGCAGTACAGGATGTGAAAGGCGGTAAAATTGATTTCAAAGTGGATAAATATGGTATAGTCCATGCTTCCATTGGTAAAGTTTCTTTCGAAAAAGATAAATTGATTGACAATGCCAGAGAACTTATCCAGACCATAATCAGATTAAAACCCGCTGCTGCAAAAGGAACTTATATGAGAACCATTTTCATGTCAAGTACCATGAGCCCCGGTATTGCAGTAGAACCCAAATCAGTTACAACTTAAAATGAACGGCCTGCCTGTAGCAGGGCATTGTCCAAAAGACGGTGAAACTTATGAAAAAAGAAGATAAATTTCAGGTAATTGAGTCGATCACCGAGAAGCTGGAAAATAACGAAATCTTTTATCTTACAGACACTTCTGAACTTGATGTTGAAACCATCAACAGGTTAAGAAGACTTTGTTTCAAAAGGAACGTGACCATGCAGGTAGTGAAAAATACACTCCTGCGCAAGGCCATGGAAAAAAGTACCAAGGATTTTGAGCAACTCTATGATGTTCTCAAAGGTGCTACTTCTATTATGGTATCTGATACTGGTAATGTTCCCGCGAAACTTATAAAGGAATTTCGCAAATCCAGTCCCAAGCCTATTTTGAAAGGTGCTTATATTCAGGAATCTATTTACATTGGCGAGAGCCAGTTGGATATCCTGGAAAGCCTTAAATCAAAAGAAGAGCTCATCGGTGATATTATTGGCTTGCTCCAATCTCCGGCCAAAAATGTTATTTCCGCACTCCAATCAGGAGGAAATATTTTGGCAGGCGTATTGAAAACCCTTTCTGAAAAAGAAGGGTAACAAATTATCCTATAAAAATTACAATTCAATAAAAATTTAGAAACCCACTTAAAATTTTAATAAAATGGCAGATTTAAAATCTTTCGCAGAACAATTAGTTAATCTTACTGTTAAAGAGGTTAATGAACTGGCGCAAATTCTTAAAGACGAATATGGTATCGAACCTGCAGCTGCTCCTGTAGCTGCTGCGGCAGCCGCTGGTGGCGCTGAAGCAGTCGTTGAAGAACAAACTGAATTTGACGTTATCCTCAAAGCAGCAGGTTCTTCTAAGCTTGCAGTTGTAAAACTCGTGAAGGAACTTACCAGCCTCGGCCTTAAAGAAGCAAAAGAATTGGTAGACAGCGCTCCCAAAGCAGTAAAAGAGCAAATCACCAAAGATGAAGCAGAATCCCTTAAAAAACAATTGGAGGAAGCCGGCGCTGAGGTTGAGATAAAGTAATTCATTTTACTAAACCCTTTAGGATTAGACTTCTGCCGGATTATTAAGATTCGCTGTGGAAGTCTAATCTCTATTGCTGTTTATTTGCTCATTATTGTTTTTTATTCATAACAAACTTTCATACCTTGGCCGCAACAAATTTAAAAAACAAAAGAATTGACTTCGGATCCGTTACCAGGCGTTTTTCTTACCCTGACTTTCTCGAAGTACAAGTCAAATCATTTCAGGACTTTTTCCAGCTGGAAACTACTCCGGAAAACAGAAAAGATGAGGGCCTCTTTAAGGTCTTTGCTGAAAACTTTCCCATCTCCGACGCAAGGAATAATTTTGTCCTGGAATTTCTCGATTATTTTATCGACCCCCCCAAGTATTCCATTCAGGAGTGCATCGAAAGAGGCTTGACTTACAGTGTTCCGCTGAAAGCCAAGCTTAAATTGTATTGTACCGATCCCGAACACGAAGACTTTGAAACCATTATTCAGGACGTATACCTGGGCACAATCCCTTATATGACTCCCAAGGGAACTTTTGTTATCAACGGCGCCGAAAGAGTAGTTGTTTCTCAATTGCACCGTTCTCCTGGTGTATTCTTCGGTACCAGTGTACATGCCAACGGTACTCAGCTTTACAGTGCCAGGATTATTCCTTTTAAAGGTTCCTGGATCGAATTTGCTACAGACATCAATAATGTTATGTACGCCTATATTGACAGGAAAAAGAAACTTCCTGTTACTACCCTGCTCAGAGCCATCGGCTTTGAAAGCGATAAAGATATTCTTGAAATTTTCGACCTTGCCGACGAAGTAAAAGTCAGCAAAACCGGTCTTAAAAAGTATGTAGGTCGTAAACTGGCCGCAAGGGTTTTAAGATCATGGATTGAAGATTTTGTTGATGAAGATACCGGTGAAGTTGTTTCCATTGAGAGAACTGAGGGGATTATCGACCGTGAAACGGTTCTGGAAAATGAACATATCGATCCTATACTGGAATCAGGGGTTAAAACCATCATTTTACATAAGGAAGACCTTAACCTGAATGATTATGCCCTAATCTACAATACACTCCAGAAAGATACTACCAATTCCGAAAAGGAATCCGTTGAATATATATACAGACTCCTCAGAAATGCTGATCCACCGGATGATGAAACAGCAAGGGGGATGATTGATAAATTATTCTTCTCTGATAAGAGATATGATTTGGGTGATGTGGGACGGTACAGAATTAACAAAAAACTGAACCTTAACACAGATCCTGAAACACGTGTTCTTACCAAAGAAGACATTATCTGCATTGTTAAATATCTTATCGAGCTGGTGAATGCCAAAGCCGATGTAGATGATATTGACCACCTCAGCAACAGGCGTGTACGTACTGTTGGCGAACAGTTGTACTCGCAGTTTGGTGTTGGTTTGGCCCGTATGGCCCGCACCATCCGCGAAAGAATGAACGTAAGGGACAATGAAGTATTTGCTCCCACCGACCTTATCAATGCCAAAACATTGTCGTCGGTTATCAATTCCTTCTTTGGTACCAACCAGCTTTCTCAGTTTATGGACCAGACCAACCCGCTGGCAGAGCTTACACACAAGCGTCGTATGTCAGCACTGGGACCTGGTGGTCTTAGCCGCGAAAGAGCCGGTTTTGAGGTTCGTGACGTTCACTTTACCCACTACGGAAGACTTTGTACTATCGAAACACCTGAAGGACCCAACATTGGTCTTATTTCTTCACTTTGCGTTTATGCCAAGGTAAACGAATTAGGGTTTATTGAAACGCCCTATTTTAAAGTTGAAGATGGAAAGG
>SLPR01000361.1 GCA_007131895.1 Bacteroidales bacterium
CGGACCCGGAGGGAAAGTTATCCAGGAAATGCAGAAAGAAAGCGGTGCCACTATCGTAATTGAAGAAGTGGGTGATTATGGTGTGATTGATATCGTATCAGAAAACAAGGAATCCATTGACTTTGTAATCAACCGAATCAAAGGCATCACAGCTATACCCGATATTGGTGAAGTTTATCAGGGCACAGTGAAAAGTGTGGTTCCCTTTGGATTGTTTGTTGAGATTCTTCCCGGAAAAGAAGGTTTGCTCCATATCTCCGAAATTGAATGGAAACGACTGGAAACCATCGAAGAAAGCAATATCAAGGTGGGTGACTCTATCGAGGTAAAACTGCTGGATGTTGACAAGAAAACCGGCAAATTCAAACTCTCGCGCAAAGTACTTTTGCCCAGAGACAAACCCGTTGACAACGACAGGAAACGCGATAACAATCGCCAGTAATACATCACATTAATTCTATCATACCCGCCAGAGTTTGTAAAGACCCTGGCGGGTTTTCTTTTAACAAGCAAACACAAATAAACTATCTTTTATAAAAAACTTACTAATTTTGGTTTTTATTTATCAATAGCCGATTTATATGTCACACCTTATAGCTCCATCATTACTGTCAGCCAACTTTCTGAATCTGGCCTCTGATATTGAAATGGTTAATAACAGTTTTGCCGACTGGTTTCATGTAGATGTAATGGACGGGCATTTCGTTCCCAATATCTCTTTTGGGTTTTCCATCATTTCCCAGATAAAATCCATAGCACGAAAACCTCTTGATGTGCATCTGATGATAGCCAATCCCGACAATTATGTGGATGCATTTAAAAAAGCGGGCGCGGATAATCTCACAGTGCATTATGAAACCTGCACCCATCTTCACCGAACTGTACAATCTATAAAAGAAGCGGGAATGAAAGCTGGTGTTGTTATCAACCCCCACAACCCTGTTGAATTGCTAACGGATATTGTTACTGATGTTGATCTTGTTCTTATGATGTCGGTTAATCCCGGATTTGGAGGCCAGAAGTTTATCCAGTCATCCCTGAACCGAATCTCCCGTTTGAAAGATTTGCTCATTCAGAAAAACAGCAATGCATTGATTGAAATAGATGGCGGAGTAGATACATCCAACGCTAAAGCCCTGGTAGAGGCAGGTGTTGATGTGCTGGTGGCGGGCAGTGCTGTTTTTGGTGCGCAAAATCCCACGGCCACTATAACAAAACTGAAAGAACTCAGCAACTAAGTATTAACCCGAAACCTTTTGCATACAACAATAAACGCTGTAAAAACGTTTAAACACCGTTGATAAACCGATTATTTAATCTCAGCAATGAAGAAAACTGCTTCCCTGACGTCCCTCATCATAATTCTTGCATTGACTTTCAATGCCTGCACCTGGTTCTCATCAGAAAACAAATGCGAAAAGCATCTTGACAGACGAACCATGGCCAATGTGCTTACAGATGTATTTTTGCTGGAATCACAGATTTCCAATCAGCCCGGGGCAGTCGGAATCAGGGATTCTGTCGCCAACTACTACGCAGGGATATTCAATAAACACGGGATAACCCATGTCCAATTTGAAAAAGCCTTCGAATGCTACCTGCTCGATCAGGACAATATGGCCTGGGTAATGGATGAAGTGCTCAGTGCCATCAGCATTCAACAAAGCAAGCTAGACGAAAAAAGAGAGGAGTCTGAATAATCAGCTCCTCTCTTTTTTGGGGGATATCAGGAATCAGGGTTTGTAAAACCTGGAAACGATATTCTCTTCATCAGCACCGTCGTTGGTTTTGTAAGTAAGATTTATCTCACCATCTTTAAAACTGCCTGAACCCTGTATTTCAATAGTTTCATCACATATTCTCTGGCGCGGAATATTGATTGTATTTCCGGCAATAATAGCCCTTGCACTCTCATTCATTCCCTGGTAGTTGAAGTTTTTGATCAAAACCTCTGTTGAGTTTCCGGGGTTGCGAACGATTTTCACATCATAGGGTCCAAAGGGCCCCTGCAGATCGCCGGTCTCAAAACATTTCCAGTCACCAAGAAATTTTTCAACCGGATCTCCAAACAAACCATCCAGGTCATCATCCTCACAGGAAGTAAAGGATATCAAGCAAACCAGCAACAACAGCCCGGGTATTCTAATAAATTTTTTCATGATCATCAGGGATTACAATTTTCAAAAGGACTACCCAAAGTGTACTACACATTTTACAAAAAAGCTTCCTTTGCATTAGGGCCTGTCTGCAAAAATATCAGGATTTAAAAATACAAAAAAAAGCAGTAATAAACGGGTGTCCAATTACTGCTTTTCAATAACAATATTCAAGCCAACTTAAAAAAGCTTGTCCAGCAATGCATCATCGGCAACATTGGGCAGGGTAATCTTGAGCAGGGGTTCAGCTTCCATGGCTCTTTTGATGGCAAACACTGCTTCTTTATTGCGGGCCCAGCTTCTGCGTGCAATACCATTGTTCACATCCCAGAACAACATGGAACGCAATCTTCTGTCGGAGTCCTCAGACCCATCCAGCATCATTCCAAACCCGCCATTGATAACTTCACCCCAGCCCACACCACCGCCATTGTGAATGGATACCCAGGTGGCGCCACGGAAACTGTCGCCAATGACATTATGAATGGCCATATCAGCGGTAAACTCTGAACCGTCGTATATGTTGGAAGTTTCTCTGAAGGGAGAGTCTGTGCCAGAAACATCATGATGATCGCGTCCGAGAATTACCGGCCCGGAGATTTTGCCCTCCCTGATGGCTTTGTTAAAAGCAGCAGCAATCCTGATGCGCCCTTCGGCATCTGCATAGAGAATGCGGGCCTGGGAACCTACCACAAGTTTGTTTTCTTCTGCCTGCCTGATCCAAAGCAGGTTATCTCCCAATTGTTGTTTGATCTCTTCCGGAGCTTCTTTCATCATCTCTTCAATAACATCGCCGGCAATTTCATCAGTAATTCTTAAATCCCGGGGATCTGAAGTAGCACAAACCCAGCGGAACGGCCCAAAGCCATAATCAAAACACATGGGCCCCATAATATCTTGCACATAAGAGGGATATTTGTATTTTCCGTCTTCCTTAAAAATATCCGCTCCTGCCCTGCCCGCTTCCAGCAAAAATGCATTGCCATAATCCCAAAAGTACATGCCCCTGGCAGAAAGGGTATTGATTGCTTTTACATGTCGACCAAGGGTTTCCTGTACTCTTTTTTTGAATGTATCCGGATCACTGGCCATCATTTCATTGGCTTCTTCGTAGCTCATCCCTACCGGGTAATAGCCACCGGCCCACGGATTATGCAGGGAAGTCTGGTCGGAACCCAGTTCAACTTCCATTTCGTATTCCACAAAAGCTTCCCACAAATCAACAATATTTCCCCGGTAAGCAATAGAGACCGCTTCCTGTTTTTCTTTGGCTTCTTTTATTCTTGGAATGATTTTTTCCAGATCGTCATACACCTCATCAACCCAGCCCTGCGAATGCCTTACGTGTGTTGCTTTGGGGTTGATCTCAGCCACTACGCACACCGCCCCTGCAATAACAGCTGCTTTGGGCTGCGCTCCCGACATACCTCCCAGGCCGCTGGTAACGAATAACTTTCCGGCCAGCCCACTACCTCCCTTGCTGAATTTCCTGCCAGCATTCAATACGGTAATTGTTGTGCCATGCACAATGCCCTGAGGGCCGATATACATAAATGAACCTGCTGTCATCTGGCCATACTGGCTAACCCCCAGCGCATTGAATTTCTCCAGGTCATCAGGTTTGGAGTAGTTGGGAATCATCAATCCATTGGTAACCACCACCCTGGGCGCATCTTTATGAGAGGGGAACAACCCCATGGGATGTCCGGAGTATAGAACAAGGGTTTGTTCGTCTGTCATCTGAGCCAGGTACTGCATACAAAGCAGGTACTGGGCCCAGTTTTGAAAAACAGCTCCGTTTCCACCATAAGTTATCAGCTCATGAGGGTGCTGTGCTACAGCATGGTCGAGATTATTGCTGAGCATAAGCATGATACCGGCAGCCTGTTTCGACCTGTGTGGAAAATCTTCAAAATTCCGGGCATATATTTTATAATCAGGACGAAAACGATGCATGTAAATGCGGCCAAACTCCTGTAGTTCCCGGGCAAATTCACTGGCCAGCACCTCATGATGCTTCTCAGGGAAATAACGCAACGCATTTTTCAGTGCGAGTTTTTTCTCTTCCTTACTAAGGATATCCTTGCGCCGGGGGGCATGATTCAAATTATTGTCCCATGGTTTCGGCTCAGGAAGTTCATCAGGAATCCCCTGACGAATCAATCTTTGAAATTCATCTAACGTAATTTGTTTTTCCATATTAAATGTTTCAGGTGATATACTTATAAACGGATATTGTATTGCAAAAAGCTAACGGCTTCGTTGTCCTGTTGTCACCATCAATTATTTAACGGGCTATCAGTTGCAACTATCCACTTCCTCCACATCAAAGCTTACAAAATCCCATGCAAAACCGTCCTTTTCAGTATCTTCCTGCTTCATACCTTCCAGGGAAAACCTTAATCCAGCCAGCCCACCCCGACGGGTTTGCCCGGGTTTAAAGCACAGTTGATTTTTTTCGCTTTGGTAGACCAATAGTCCTTTATCATAAAAACCAACAATATAAGTCCAGTTTACTGCTGTCTCATTCTGATTGGTAACTCTCAGGTTCAACACAGCATCGCTGTCTTTCTTGAAAAAAGTAGCTCTTTGCCAGCGATACATTACCTTCATATTGTCTTCGGTTTCAAATTCGGTGTATCCTCGCTGGGCAGTAACGGTATAAGAAGAAAAAAGAAGCATCGCTATTATGGGCAATAAAAATGTATTTTTCATAAGGGTTGAGTTGATTTAGTTAATACTGATAAAAAAAGAGATTTTTCAAATATGCTTTAATCCATGCTTCCAGTAATTCTCTATTTCATTGTCTGATGCAAAAGGAAGTTGTATTAAATCATCGGCAAATTTACGATAAGATTGGCTATCTTCACAAACTTTCATTGCATGAAAATATTGTATTCCACCGGAAAAAACGCCGTTCATATAATACCATACTGCTTTCATCTGCCCCATCAGTTTTTTCTCGTTTTTCACCCTGTTTCCAATTCCCGAAAAAACCTCCTCTCCGAAAGCAGTAATTCGTTCCCGCTTTTCAGAATCTGTGAGATGTATCCCTTTCATCTGTGCGGGTAAAAAAGGATTGATAAGGGCTCCTCTTCCTACCATCCAGCTCTTTACAGAGGGAAACCGTGATTGCAATTCCCTGTAGCGGGTAGCATGAAAAATATCGCCGTTGTAGGTAACCGGTATCCTGCTCATCTGAAGGTATCTGGCAAATCCTTCGGGGTTTGTGTCTCCCTTGTATCGTTGCAAACCGATACGAGGATGAATGATAAGCTCGTGAATGGGATAGTCATTAAACACCTCCAGCACTTTTTCCAGCTCATCGGGGCTGCGATAACCCAAACGGGTTTTAATGGAGATTTTCAGGGGAATTTGGGGCATAATGTCATCCAGCAAAAAACGGATGGTATCAGGGAATGGCAATATACCACATCCTCTTTGCTTGTTGGCCAGCCGCGAAAACGGACATCCCATATTCCAGTTAACATGATCATATCCTTCCCCGGCAAGGGTAGCAGCTACTGCAAGCACCTCCTTGCTGTCAATGCTTACAAATTGCGGAATGGTTTCCACCGGATTTTCCTCAACAGGTATTACATCATCAAATAAAGAAAGGTTTACTTTCTCCGGATGCACACCCGAAATAAAGGGAGCAAAAACCCTGTCGATACCGGGAAAATGCCTGGCAAAAGCATTGCGGTATACTTTGGTGGTAATGCCCTGAAAAGGTGCAAGAGATATGTTGGAAGTCATAGCATTCTTTGCTTTAAGTTGAATTGTAAAATGACAGTTTTCATGCGGGCACTAAAAAGTGTCAGCAAAAAAACTCATCATTCTTAAATGTGCTTGATAAGAAAGCGTCAAGTGCAAGGCTTGCGAAGACTGAAAAACAGGAGTTTACTTTTCGTAAATGACTGTTTTGAAGGCAAGCATAACGCAGCAATTGGCGTTTTCTTGCAAGCACTATTTAAGCACTTCCTTTTTATTTTTATACAATGTTACAAAAAAACCGGTCTTTACTACTTATTTTGCTTTTTCTTGCATCCTGCGCCGTTATGCAGCCAGGCCCGGGCACGCAGCTTGAAGAAGAAGCGCACCAGTTCTTCATCAATGAAGAATACCCGTCAGCTCTTGCTTCCTATGAGCAAATCATCCGAAGCCATGAAGGAGATGTTACTCTTATTCCTGACAGCGTTTACCGCAACGCAGGGCTCTCTGCTTTTTACCTTGATCAAACCGGTATAGCCCTGAATTACCTCAACAACATCAGGCATTCGGAGATTGCCAACGCTGAAACCCAATATGCCCTTGCTATACTCAACAGGCAAATCGACAATCTTTCACGAGAAATCACCGCACTTGAGAGTTATGTGGAAAGCTTTCCCGAAGGAGAGCATATCGAAAAAATGAGAGAAAGACTTTTCGAAACCTATGCAAAGAGTAAAAATTATGACAAAGCATTACCCTTGTGGTCGGAAATAGAAGATAGTGCCCGTAAGGATGAATCGTTGCTCAACAATTATTTCAACATCCTGAAAGAGCTGGAAAAAGAGGAAGACGAGTTGTACACCGTCGCCAACGAGCTTCTTACCCTGAATCCGGACAACACTGATGCATTGTTTTTCCTGGCCAGCCACTATTTCTACCAGGCAGAAAACCGGTATCAGTCAGAGATGGAAGCCTATGAAAAAAACCGCACCCACAGACAATATGCTCAGCTATTAAAAGCTTTTGAGGTAGTAAATGCCGATTTCAGGAAGTCCCTCAACTATTTTCTTCACCTGTACAGCATTGACCCTCAACGCCGTTATGCCAGGTTTATCGGCAACATTTACCTTAGGTTTGAAGACAGGGAAAAGGCCAGGTACTACCATAGCAAGCCCTGATTGTTGAGAGTTTAATCGAGGCTTTTCCCTTTCAGAAAAGTATTTCCCATAATATTCATTGCAATGGATCCCAGGGGCGCCGTAATTACGATAGACAATACAGCTATGGTGAGAATGATGTCACCTGCGGGCGCACCCATAGCCAGCGGAACGGAACCAATGGCAGCCTGTACGGTGGCCTTAGGACTGTAGGCCATTATACAAAATCCCTTTTCTTTAAGGGTAAGGTTGGTTCCGAAGAGAGATAGTATAACCCCCAGTGATCTTCCCAGCAGTCCAATACCAATAATGGCAAGACCAACCGCTCCGGCTTCTGCAGCCAGCAGGAAATTTACCTCAGCCCCCACCAGGAAAAACAGTAATATCTCGGCAAACACCCATATTTTGGCAAACTTACCTGAAAGGGTAATTCCCAGCCGGGGCTTTTTTTCATAGATAACAAATCCTATGGCCATTACGCCAAGAAGTGCAGCAACAGGAACAATGTTTTTCAACAAGTCTTCTAATGTGGTCAGCAGAATGGAAGCAGCAATGATTATCAGTATTTTTTTGGTATGCCTGACATTCGTTTTCTGAAAGACAAAAAGCAGCAGTAAGGCAACTGCAATGCCCAGCAAAGCACCTGTAACAATAGCTATGGGGATGCTGAGAACCTGCCCGGTCATACTTACGCTGCTTCCGGCATACAACCCGGCAAATGCCGAGAAAATCGTGATGGCTACCACATCATCAATAGACGCACCAGCGAGTATCATAGTGGGGATACCTTTGTCGGCTCCTTTTCCTGTATGGATAAAGTGAAGCATTTTGGGCACAATTACCGCAGGAGAAACAGCAGCAATAATAAAACCAAGCATTCCTGCCTCCACCCTGCTGATGTCCAGCAACCAAACAGCTGCCAGCAAAACGATAAACCCTTCCAGAACCACAGGAATAAAACCCAGCCGCAGGGCAGGCATTCCCACCTTTTTCAGCGTTTGGCGGTGCAGCCCCAGCCCGGCCCGTAACAGAATGATAATCAGTGCAATTTTTCTGAGATCTCCCGAAACCATCATAATACTCTCAGCAATCCAGTCAGCACCATTGGGCCCTATGGCAATGCCCAGCAATAGTACGCCCAGAAAACCCGGCAATCTGAGCCAGGTAAAGAGGCGGTAAGAAATAAGACCCAGCAAAACAATCAA
>SLPR01000154.1 GCA_007131895.1 Bacteroidales bacterium
CTTCTGGTTGGCATTGAAGGCAATAGAACCACACCCTCCACCGCAAATCAGTTGCATATTGCAATCGCGGCATTCTTCAATGTGCTGTACATCCCGTTGTTGCCATATTTTAATCTTCTCGTCATCCTGGGTGATTTCAGGATAAAATGTCCCGAGTTTCTCTCCGGGTTTTCCTACAGTAGCCGTGCACGAATATATGCTCCCGGTAAAATCCATGGCCCATTCACTTTTGCAGGCAGGACAAGAATCAAACAACGCACCGGGGAGCTTGCCATTCTCCTGTAAAAACTTCATCACTGAAAATGCAGGCTTATGGAATTGTGTGATTTGAGGATGTGTTTTGATGAGCCGCAACAACTCCTCATAAAGAGAAATCCGGTTAAAAAGAAGAGATTTCCCGCTCTGGCAGTAGTGAAGTTCGTAATTGCGGCCAATCTGGGTCTTAAACAAGGGGTGGTCTGTCCAACCCCTGGCTATGGCAAAATCTGCCAGTGCCGGAAGATCAGCAATGTTTTCCTTATCAACTACCATGCGCAGATTCACTGATATGTTTTTATCAAGACATGCATCAATATTTTCGACGATGGCTGCAAAGGTGGGGGCATTATTTTTCAGCCTTCTGCGTTTGTTATGAACATCAGCCGTGCCGTCAAGGGTAATCTGTATTTCACGCACAAATTCGGGTTCGAGCAAGGGAAGATACTCGTGCAGATTATAACCATTGGTTACGATGGCAATATCAATCCTGAGCTCTCTGGCCTGCTCTATAAACCACGCCATATTGTTTTTGTACTCAGGCGAAGTCAGAAGTGGTTCTCCTCCAAACAGCGTGATGTACTTTTTGCGATTTGCAAATTTTTCTTTGATAAAACGGAAAAATGCATCGGTGATTTCCCTGGAGAAACGTTGCTGGATTTGAGGGTATTCGCTCTGGTAGCAATAAGAGCAGGTAAAGTTGCATTTATAGGTAGGGACAAAAAAAAGCTGGACTTCTTCATCTTCACGCTCTTCAAGAAATTCGATGTATTTGAGGCGGTAATCCAGATCTTCCTTTTCCGCAACCACTACGTATCCCTTTTCTATAAATTCTGATGGGTAATCGTTATTGGGTGCAGAAGTCAGTATCTGAAATTCCTGATGAGAAATGATATCAGCATTCCCGGACAGAATGTTAACGAGAATGTATTCCTTTCCTTCCACAAGCGGGGAAATGATGTTGTGTCTGGATGGTTGAAGTGACATAGCAAATATTCTGTCCGGGGATAAAAAATAAAATTAGTCGTGGCAGCCTACTTGATTTTTAGAAAGTTTTGCACAGCACTGTGCCTGTTTTTTTTCTGTTGTTTGGGTCTTTGTGCTTCTTTTTACAAGAGTTTTCATAATTTTTATGTTTCGGTATTAAAAAATATTAGCTTATCAGCGTTGCAAGATACGAAAAAACCCTGCAGAGCCTTCTTAATTATTCTTTGTTTTGAATCCTTTTATGGTAAAACTGCACACATGAATCTCACCTTTCTGATAGGGCTTTGATTCTTCAATAATTTCCACAGCGTCAAAGCCTGCTGTTTTCAGATTGTTAAAATACTCTTCTTTAGTTACTGCTCCTGCCCAGCATTGAGCAACTGCTTCGGGGTCATTCCTGTAGTTGTCATGAACTTTCTCAAGGGCAAAGATATCACTTACAACAAAACAGCCACCGTACTTCAAAATCCTGAAAATTTCTTTCCATACAGCCCCCTGATCCAGACTGTGATTTAGCGTGCAATTAGACAAAACCAGGTCAAGGGTTTCTGTTTCAAGTTGAATGCTTTCCAACTCGCTTTTGATAAACGCTACGTTGGTAAGCTTTAGCTTTTGGGCATTCTCCCTTGCTGCAGTCATCATGGCATCGGAAACATCTACACCCCATGCAAACCCTTCCGCACCTGCAATGGTAGCCATTTTCAATACATCAAAACCTTTTCCTGAACCCAAATCGGCGCATTTAAAACCCGGTTTTATTTCTGCATAATTGATAGCTCCTCCACAAGAAAGGCAGCATTCCTGCCCGGATAATTCATCATAACGACGAGAAATGGCTTGTGTAAATTGTTCTGACATTTTATGCAAGTATTTAAGTATTTAGATTAGATTGCAAATGTAGTAAATTAAATGGTTGGTGCAAAGTTGAATTGTAAATCAGGGTG
This sequence comes from Bacteroidales bacterium, assembly GCA_007131895.1. Lineage (GTDB taxonomy): Bacteria > Bacteroidota > Bacteroidia > Bacteroidales > UBA7960 > SKVR01. The sequence continues at coordinate 2,187 of SLPR01000154.1, forward strand.
TATTTATAATCATTCCTGATAAGGCATACCAGATAGTTGCTGCAGCCAGGGTAAACTTAAGTAATACTCCCAATAACAAGCCGGCAAAACTACCCAGGGCAGAACGGGTGGCTTGTCTTCCGGTCTTGCCATTGGCTTTTTCTGCCAGCCAGGCTCCTGCAAGCGGGCCAATCAGCACGCCCATGGGAGGGAAAAAAATAATACCTGCAATGAGCCCAATTGCAGCCCCCAATATACCGTGCTTACTACCTTTTCCTATACGGGTACCCCATACAGGCAATAGATAATCTGCCACAGTGATAAGCACCGTTATTATACCTAAGCTGTAAAGAACAGTTTGTGAAATGCTGGCAAATCCTGTAAAATGAATCAGAAGCAAACCCGCAAAACTGAATGACGGGCCGGGTAAAATAGGGATAAAAGCTCCTAACACACCCAGCAGCAGACAAAGCAGTCCGGCTGAAAGCAATAAAATGTCAATTGGCATGACTATCAGAGGGTATCACAATTGCCAGGATAAGGTAAAGCAAAAGCCCGCTGCCAAAAAAGAGAATACTGATGAGGAACAGGATTCTTATGATGGTTGGGTCTGTGTGGAAGTATGCTCCAAGTGCACCGCATACACCAAAAATCATTCGGTTCTGGTTTTTCTTTAAACGCTTCATGCTGGTTAGATTTTCTTGTTCATGGTAATGGATTATAGCAGTTTTCAGGTGTAAAGTTAAAGGGATATTTTCAATTATCTCAGATCAAAGCTTACTCATACAAAAAAAGAATGCTGCTAATGGAATAATTATTCCCAAAGCAGCATTCAGGTATCATGAGGGTTTATTTATCTTGTTATGACCAGAATACTGGTCGTGTTTTGAAACTCCGATACGAAACTTACAAGGTAAGTTCCTTCTCTTAAGTCGGTTAACTGTATCTCTGCAGAAACTTCACTGACCTCTTGTTCCTTTACAATCCGGCCATCGGTGCTGATGATGCGAATGAGTCCCTGCTGGGGAACAGTTAAGAAGAGCTTTTCAGAAGCAGGGTTGGGATACATCCGGAATACATTCATCTCAGGATTACCAGCAGAAACTTCCTGGTCTGTAGTGAAGCTCCATGTTTGTATATTTTCTGCCAGCGGTCCATTGTTTATATCTGCGCTGGGTATTACCTGCCAGTAATAGGGAGTTAATGGCTCTGGGGTGAAATCTTCCAAAGCAATGGAATAGGATGTTATGTCTTCGTCATAACCTACCCAACCCAGCAAATCTTCTTCTGATAACTCCATGGTGGTGCCCAGGTAGATCCAGAAACCATCCGCCAACGTAAAGTTTTCGTCATAAACATAATCCCATGCAAGTTGTGCAAGCTCCAGGCTTACCTGGGTAGCTCCGTCAGCCGGGTCAGGGTTTTCTGCCGCATTGGGGAAATCATGAACGAAAGCTTCAGTAAAAAAAGTCCAGATTGCAACGTTTTCTGCTTCAGGGCCATCTTCCTGGCTTACTGTGGGAACAACTTTCCAGTAATAATCTGTAAGATAGAGCAATTCAATGGATGCAATGGATGCTGTATAGATCTCTTCCTTGTCGTCATATTCTACCCAGGCGATCATATCGTTTTCGGTAAAGTTGTCGTTTTCACTGAAATACACTTTAAAGCCTTCGGGTTCAGTAAACATATCATTGAAAATGTATTCCCAGGAAAGAGTGGCGATGTGAACGCTTACATTTTCAGCATTGTTTTCCGGAATAGGATTTTCTGCCGGGTTGGGATAATCATAAGAAAAGGTGCCGGTTGTGAATGACCAAACTGCAGGTTCTTCTGCATCAGGACCTTGTTCTTCATCAAGAGAGGGGACGACACTCCAGTACCAGGTAGTGGAGAAACTCAAGTCCTCAATCTCAGCCGAAAAGGTTTCTGTACCCTGCTCATATTCAATCCATCCGATATAATCACTTTCGGTAATTTCCTCATCTGTACCCAGGTACACCCTGAATCCAGCCGGGTTCACATAGTAAGGATTTTCTATGTAATCCCACTGCAATACATTTATATCAGCAGAAATCTCTGTTGCTCCATCTGCGGGATTTGGGTTGATGGCAATGTCGGGAATTGCTGTGGGCAACTCATCAGCACCGATATCGGGATTTTCGGGGTCGCGCAGCATGCCATCTATATCCTCAGTAATGGCAAACGGGGATGTAACAGGCTGTGCATTGCCCCTGACCGCGGTGGTAGCAAGGGGATCAACATGAAGATCATCTGAAGCCAGGAAAGGAACATCTTCGGTATGGCTGTTTTGGTCAAAAGTAGCAGCACGGATTTTAAATTCTTCAAGTGTTTGGTCAGAAGCTGTGGAACTGCCGTAAAAAATGAGGTTTTTGGGAGAAGGTGTGCCCGCGTAGTAGATATTGTTGTCCGAATCGGGCTGTATGTTGCCTAATGCAGCGGTGTTTTTCAGAAATGCCGTGGCAAATCCGCTGCCACCCAATGGCAGTGTGGTTTTGTTAACAAAAATGTTGTTTCTCAAATCCACCGGGTTGTTGATATTGTGCACGCTCAAAGCCGCAGAAACATTATCAGCGTTGGTTGCAGCATAATCAATAAGAACGCTGTTGTAGAAAACATTTACACTTACAAAACTTCTGACATATATACCTCTTACAGAAATTCCTGGTGATGCTGGTGCAGCAATTCCAGAAATCATATTGTTATAAATGTCGGCTGTAACTCCTGTGGCAAAAATGAAAATGCCTGAAGCATAGGAAGTGCCTAAACCAGCTGTTGTTATGTCATTCAGGATATTGTTGTAAATTTCATAATGGGCGTTTCTTTGATGCAGGTACATACCAAAAATAGTAGTGGATTCAGAAAACTGTCCTTCAATTCTATTGTTGGAAATTATAAAAGGTTCAGTTAAATTATCACTGGGCAGTGTGCCTGTTGTGGAAATAGAAGCCGGAGCTGTATTGGTCCCATCATCAGGGCGGTGAAGGTTTAGAATTTGAATGCCATCCACCAGTGCACCGTTTTGATTGAGCAAGTAAACACCGCTGAAAACGATATCTTCGATAATATGCTCACCGTCTTCAGCAGTGCCAATGCTGTTGCCGGTATCCATGAGATCTACCTGACCGGTATCAGAGTTTAGCAGGTAGCCAATCAGTACATTGGAAATGTGGTTGTTAATAAAAAAATTGTTACTGTTGGAGCCCTCATGACTTGTTTGTTCGAAGCTGGGAAATGCCCTGATACCATTAGTAGGGTTGGGGTTGGTCTTGTTGAGCGTGATATGGGTATTTTGAATAATGTTAGAATGCGCGCCTGTTTCCGGGTCGGCATTGGTAAGGAAAATCCCATATTCAAGCATACCGTCAGGGTTTCTGATGTCCAGTCCGTCGATCAGGATTCCTCTTGTTCCCTGAAGTGTTATTCCTGCTTCTTCATCGGCTGATGTGCCGCTGAAATTCACAATGGGCTTGCTTCCCTGTCCGTCCCACTGAAGAATGAAAGGGGCGGTAAGTCCAGTTTGAGCGGTAAGGGTAAGGTGGGGTTCGTCGAAGGTTGTGTCACCACTGATGTTGAAGGTTGTTCCGTTGTCTCCTGCCGCATTCTGATTAATATAGGTGACAACTGATTCCAGGTCCGGGAAATCATCAGAGGGTACATCATAAGTTACCTGTCCCCGGGCTGTAAATGTTACACTGATTAAAATCAGAATAAAGAATAATGAATTGTAAAGTTTGCTAATAATTTAATCAGATTTATTTATGTATATAATTCAAAGTTTATTTTGGAGTGTTGAGTATTTCGAAAAAAAGTCTGTATTGTTTGTCACTTAATGATGAATTATGTTTTTGCTTTTGTTTAGCAGTCCTTTTTATTATCGACATATTCAAAAGTACAAAATCTAAAAATAATTCGCATTGTATTTGACAAAATTGACAATTTTTAATGGCCCAACACAAAGATAAATATATTAAATTTGATAGTTCACAAACCAAACTTTACGGACTATCTTAATGATGCGCAAAACTGTTGTTTTTTATTTTCTTCTTTTGGGCTTGCTATTGCCATTTTCCGGGCAGGGAAGCAATTTTATGGCTGATGAAACCCGCATAGGTCTGACGCTCAGTGGAGGAGGAGCAAAGGGACTTGCACACATAGGGGTATTGCATATCATTGATAGTCTCGGGCTGAAAGTTGATTATGTATCAGGAACCAGCATGGGTGCCGTTGTTGGCGGTCTTTACGCCGCGGGTTACAGTGCCGCAGAAATTGAAGAAATTGCCTTAACCTTAGACTGGCAAAGCCTGTTTTCACGCCATTCAGAGCTTGGGTACACCCACCCCAGGAGAAGAGAATCTCATGGGAAGTTTATTGTTCAGTTACCCATTGAAAGCTGGAGATTTGTGATTCCTTCCGGAGCCATTGAAGGGCAACGAATGTGGAGTGCACTTGATCAACTGTTTTTTCATGTCAGAAATGTAGAAGACTTTAGTGACCTGCCTATTCCTTTTGCCTGTGTGGCCACTGACGTGTCCAACGGAAATGCCATAGTGATGAGTTCAGGAGATATTGTGTCTGCAATAAGGGCCAGCATGGCTATTCCTACTCTTTTTACTACTGTTGAGAGAGATGGAATGAAACTCATTGATGGAGGCGTAGCAAAAAACTTCCCTGTGACTGTGGTAAAAGAGATGGGGGCTGACCGGGTTATTGGAATTAATGTTGCTCAAGGGATGAGGACAGCGCAGGATTTGCGCACTCCTTTGGATATTATTTATCAGATGGGATTTTTCCTGGATGCACAAGGTTTTGATGAAAATCGCAACCTCACTGATATTTATGTCGAACCTGACCTTCTTCCATTTAGCGCTACCAGTTTTCAGCATGTGGAGGCAATTATTGAGCAAGGGAAAATAGCTGGCAGACAACAAATTAAAGTTTTACTTAAGCTGAGGGAAGAGATAAGCAGAGAACAAACCTATGACATCTCACACAGTGATTTACGCAAAATTCATCAGTTTGTTGCTGACACGATTGTTTATGAGGGACTTAATAATGTAAGGCCATGGTTTGTCAGAAATGCCATTTCCATTCAAAAAGGAGATACCTTAAACAAGCAAAAACTAACCACTGTTGTCAACAGGCTTTATGCAACAGATTACTTCACCAGAATTACCTACAGGTTTATTCCCAAAGAAGACAATGTACACGGAAACCTTGTTTTTAATTTAAAAGAAAAACCCTTCGGGAGCTTTGGAGCAGCCATTCATTACAGCTCATTTACAGGTGTTGGGTTGATCGGCAACCTGGCGACCAACAAATTTTTTTTATACAACACCGGAGCGTATCTTAAAGTCTTGGTAGGGGAGCAACCCGCTATCAGAGGGGGAATTGACATTTTTACAAGCGACAGGCAAAACAGCTGGTTTAACCTGGAAGGACTTGCTCAGTATATCATCTTTCCTGTTTTTGAAAATTTTGAAAGTATTGCTGAATATACCCAGAATTATTTTCGTGTAGAATCTTCTTTCCTCAGACTGACCGGGTTCAACAGCTATTTCTCGGCAGGTACTGCCTTGTATCGTCAGAGTTTGTCTCCTAACATGCGATATGATTTTTCAGTAAGGGGCCATACTACCGCCAATGAACTTTTTGCAAGGTGGAACCATAACAGCCTTAACCGATTGGCCTTCCCTGAAAGTGGAACAAGGTTTAACATCAATACCACCTTCTTTTTTAATCAAAAACCTTCGCTGCGTTTTAATCAGCCTGATGGAAACTTTAGCAGCAATCTCGAAGAGGCAGGTATAGAAATCAATAATTATCTGCAGGTAGCCTTTAACTGGGAATCTTATATTAATGTGAGTCACCGTCTTACTTCTTTTAATCATCTGCAGGCAGGTTACAACTTTTTTTATAATCAAAGTTTTATAAATATGTTTAACCTGGAAGGACTTGCTCAGTATATC
>SLPR01000478.1 GCA_007131895.1 Bacteroidales bacterium
AGGATTTCTCTTAATTATTAAAAGTTGTAGTTGAGAAAAGTCCCAAATTTCATGTGTGCTGAATATAAAGATTTAAAAAAGGTGTTTTTCCGGTCGGATCAAAAAATATTTATTCTGTTTATTTTTATCCTGAATTTTTGACTATTTTTATTGCATGTAAACCGGAGCAATGCAACGACGTTTAATTGTTCATCATAAAATGTGCGGCCATGTCTGATTTCAGTCAAAGTAACAGCAAGTCATCCAACACTAAAAGAATGGAAGATTTAATAGACAAAGCTTTTAATGCAACAGATTACTATGATCGTGTTGATGCAATAAAAGAAATTGAGGATCAGGAAGTGTTAAGAAAAGTTGCAGCCAACGATCCGGACTATTATGTGCGGCAAACTGCCACAGAAAAGATTGACGACCAGGATGTTTTGATGCAGATAGCCCTTAATGACAGTGATTATTATGTAAGGGTTGCCGCCGTTAAAAGAATTTCTGATGCGAAAACTCTTGCTCATATTGTTCTTAAAAGCCAGGAGGATTATTATATCTGCAAAGATGCCCTTGCAAAGATCAAAGATGATGATGTGCTGGAGAAACTGATAGATGAAATTTCAGACAGGGACATAATGAAAACTGCCGTTGAAGCTATAGAAAGACAAAGTACTTTAAAGAAAATTGCTGTTGGTCATGAAGATTTTTACGTGAGATCGGATGCATTGAAGAAAATAGAAGATCAACAGCTGCTTATTGAAATTGCTTTGAATGATGAGGATTATTATGTGCGGGCTCTTGCATTGGAAAAGGTTCTGGACCCTGAGATAATTGTAAAGGTAGCATTTGAAGATCAGGACTATTATGTACGAAACAAGGCTGTTGCCAAAATCGATGATCCTGCCATTTTAGCAGAACTGGTGAAAAAAGATGCTGATTTTGAAGTGAGAAAAAAAGCTATTTCCAAAATTCACGACAGGGGCTTACTGGAACAATTGCTCATAGACGTTGAGGACCATTATATCCTCCGTAAAATTAAAAATAAACTCAGCGATCTTGAATAGAATGTTGGCTGAATCGAAAACGGAGTGAATCAACCATGCTTTTTGTAGAAAACGCTTCCCTAGACCCCTACTTTAACATCGCGGCAGAAGAACACCTGCTCAAAAATTTTGAAAGTGACGTTATCATGCTCTGGCGAAGCAATCCATCGGTTGTTGTAGGCAAGCACCAAAACACCCTTGCTGAAATCAATTTAGGTTTTGTAAGAAAAAACAACATTCCTGTAATCCGTCGATTATCAGGAGGGGGCACGGTGTTTCATGATCCTGGTAATATCAACTTTACCTTTATCAAGCAGGCCGAAAAGGAAAAGCTGGTGGATTTTAAAGCTCAAACAGCTCCGGTTATTGAATTTTTGAACAACATTGGGGTCGATGCGCGTTTTGAAGGGAAGAATGATTTACGGGTAAATGGACTTAAGATTTCGGGCAATGCAGAGCATATTTCTAAAAATAAAGTTTTGCATCATGGAACCCTTCTTTTTGATGCAAACCTGCACAACCTCAGCGAGTCCATCAAATCCAGAGAACCCCACTTTACAAGCAAGGCAGTAAAATCTGTAAGAAGCACGGTTGTCAATATAGCTTCACTGCCGGGAGTTTCTCTGGGGAGAGAAGAGTTTATGGAGAAACTGGGGGATTATTTGCAGGGCTACTTTAAAAATATCAGTACCTATCAGTTTAATGATGATGACAGGAGGAATATTGAAAAGCTTAAACAGGAAAAGTATACCCAGTGGATTTGGAATTATGGCTACTCGCCCCAATACACATTCAAAAACTCCGCAAGTATTCTCAACAGAAATATCCTGATCGAACTGACGATAAAAAAAGGGATTATAGAAAACGTGAGGCTTTGTATTGATCACATCAATCAGGATAACAATTCCCTGGTGCAGGCCCTCAAGGGGCAGGCACATAATCCTGAAACCGTTGAGAGTGTTCTGAGTGATCAGAATTTTATGGGTTATAACCAGATTGCGGATAAATGGGTGTTGACTGGCTTGTTTTTTTAGTTTTCAATTCCTGGTTTTTCCTGTTCTATTTCTACTACCAGGCCTTCCTCTGCAAGAATGGTATTTTCAAATAAAGTTTGAGCTTCCTCAATAAATAAGGATAATTCATCGTAACGGGCTGAATAGTGGCCCATCATCAGCTTTTTTACATTTGCCTTGCTGGCAATGGTAGCTGCCTGCAAGGCAGTGCAGTGTGTTTTTTCCTTTGCGATATCGGCTTTATCGTTAAGAAAAGTTGCTTCATGATAGAGAAGATCAGCATTGGCTATTTCCTTGATGTAGTCTTCTGTATAACCTGTATCAGAGCAACATGCATAAATACGGGGTGGTGAGGGGGGCAATGTCATTTGTTCATTGGCAACGATTTCTCCACTGGCGGTTCGGTAATCAGCTCCATTTTTAATTGCAGGGATACTGCTTACAGGAATATCGAACTGTTCAATGGCGTCCTTTCTCATATTTCTTTCAAAGGGTTTCTCTTTTATCAGAAATCCATAAGCTGGCAGCCGGTGCATCATTTCAATGGTTTCGATACCGATATGGTTATCAGAATAAAGCAGTTGCTTCCCTTCGGTAATAACATGATACTGAATATCAAAACCGGGTTCAAGTTTTGATATACGGTATTGTACTTCTATAATTTCCTGTATTCCCGGAGGAGAATACACATGCAATTTTTTCTTTCTTCCCAGCAGATGCATCGAAAAAATCAAACCGGGAAGACCCAGATAATGGTCCCCATGTAAATGAGAAATAAAAATATGGTTGATCTTCATCAGGGGCAGGCGAAACCGCCTTATCTGCATCTGTGCCCCTTCAGCACAATCAATCAGCATGTATTTGTTGTGGTAGTTTACCAGTTGTGAAGAGGTAAGCCGGGTAGAAGTAGGTATAGCTGCAGAGGAGCCCAGTATATGGACCTTGAAGTTATTGCTCATAGTAGATGGATAAAAATACGGTAAAGGAGTTTGATGAATAAAGATGGTTATTGTTCATAACTTCCTTTCTTAAGCATCTTTGAGTTTTCAACCATAAGTTTGCCCATAGCAACAAGGTGAATGATATTGAAATCCTCATCCAGTACCACCAGGTCAGCATCTTTTGCAACTTCTATTCTGCCTTTATTCCTTAACCAGAGGATATCGGCAATATTACTTGTGGCAACCTTCAAAGCCAGTTCAAGATCTATTTTCTCTTCCCTTACTGTATCTGCGATTTCGTCGAATACTGATTTTGGGTAACCCATTTTAAGACTTACCAGTTTGCCGTTTTCGTCAAAATCGGGAAGAGAACCACAAGCATCACTGGTCATGGTTATATGTTTTAGGGGTACTCCGGATTTAAGCAGGTCAGCAATAGCTTTGGATGGTTTTACTTCGTATTGAGGAAAGTAAGGGTAGGAGCTCGCTGTAATATCAATATATCCTTTTTTGCCATAAGTTTTGGCATCTTCAAAGATATAAGAGTTGCGGTTGATATGAGTGGGCAGAAATTGTGTAAACCTCAGTTCACTCATGGCTACAATTTCATAAAGGGGTTTAAACGGGCTTTTGGCATCGCCCATATGAACATTTACTATGCCGCATTTCCCTCCTAGCATACCGCCTACACGGGCATGGCCTGCCAGTCTGATGAGCTCGTGAGCAGACGGGAATGAACTTCTGTGGTCAGAAATGGCTATTTCTCCTACACCTATTATTTCCTCAATCAGCGCGATGTCTTTACCAACATCTCCCATAATTGTGGGAGTGGGTACCTGATAGGAACCGGTATACATCCAGGCACTTACACCTTCCTGCCTTAATGCTTTAACCTTCATCAGCACAGACTCCAGATTTCGGGTCATGCCATCCGTTCCCAGGCAACCAATTACCGTAGTAACCCCTGCTTCCAGCATGTGGCTGAGTTGCATTTCGGGTGTTCGGCTGGCCGGGCCCCCTTCTCCGCCTGCACCTGCAATGTGTACATGCGCATCAATGAGACCGGGAATAACCCTGAATCCCTTTAAGTCCATTACTTTCACTTCCAGCCCCTGAGGCACAGGGATACTTTCTTCCACAGCAATAATCTGGTTTCCAGCAATAAGGATGTCTTTTTTGCCCGATTTTTCCGGCGCGTACAGTTCGCAGTTTTTTAATAATAGCATAGTTATCGAAATATGTTAAAGGTGCTTTGTTGTTTTAATTAAGGATTAAACCTCCGCGATTTTGTCTTTAAACTCAAAGGAGGATAGGCAAAATGAGATTCCATCAGATAAATTATGATTTTGATGAATATTTATTGATCAAGTCATTGAGAAATGGTTTGATCATGTTTAGCAAGATGCTTTCTTTATCATTTTCAGTAAAGCTAACAGTTTTCAGGGTATTGCTGTTCATACTTAATTTAATTTGGGCATCGGATACTTCAATGAGGTATCCGCCGGGAAGCAACATATTTTTCATGCTTTCCTCTGGCCAATTGGGGTGGTCCAGGATAATAAGATCAACTCCTTCATGAAAAAACCCATAATCATATATATCTTCTCTGCCATGGTTAAAAATGGCGAAAGCAGTTTCAGGGTGTCTGAGTACAATTTTTACATTCTGGTCATGGCTGGTGTTGTTGAAAAAATACCTTCCGTTGAAAAAAACACCTTCAGGAGTCAATGCACCGACAAATATATCCGAATCGATCTTTTTTAACTCCCCAATAATTTCCGTCATCATGTTTTGGGTTATATGGTTCCCTGCAATTATGGGTATTCTTGCCAGTTCGGGCTTTTTAAAATGAGACAGCAGAATCATCTCCGGAACGTTGATACTTCCGCCATAGGCAGGGGCAAGATGCATGAAGACTCCCGGGCCGGCATTTATCTCTATGATGCCAAAATTTCCCTCCCTCCAGGGAAGTGAGATGTCGGCTGCAAGAACATCAATACCCAGGCACTTAACCTTAAAAAAGCCTGCAATAGACTCTGCCAGTTCAATATTTTGGGGATGTATTTCATTGGTAACATTCACAGATACTCCTCCGGCAGAAATATTGGCAACTCTTCGCAGGAAAATTCGCTCACCATCAGCGGGAACACTGTTTAGCTCAAGATTCTGGAGCAACAGGTAGTCTACAAGCTCTTTGTCAATATGTATTTTAGCCAACGGAGAACGGGCATTGTCGAGCCGGATTTCTTTTTTGTTTTCCTCCTCAATGAGTTTTTCTATCGTATCCTGCCCATTGCCATCCACATAGGCGGGTATTCTCTTGAGTGCTGCGGCAAATTTTCCGTCAATGGTAAGAATCCGGTGATCATGACCGGCAATATGCTCTTGTACTATGGCTCCGTCAAAATAAATATCTTCTTTTTCTGAGATGTTAATGATATTCTGGAAAGCAATTTTTACCTCCGACTCATTTTTGATACCGGTAGTTACTCCAATACCTTTGTGGCCGGCCACAGGTTTTACAACGACAGGAAAACCCAGCTTTCGGGCTTCCGAAAGAGCTTCTGTTTCGGTGAAGCAATTCCGGCCGGCCGGGGTTGGATAGCCACACATCAACAAAAAATCTGTCACCATATCTTTATACATGGTAAATTCGGTATCTTTTATTCCATCGGTGTGCATAGTGGTTGAACGGCCACGTAATTGTTTAACCCCATAACCCCACTGGTACTGATTTTCTTCTTCAAGATAAAATACCGGGATTTCGTTTTTCATGCCCGCTTCTACAAGAGCATATAAGGTAGGACCGCCCAAAACGGACCTGTCAAATATTTTTTTTAAAAGCTCAAACTTTTTTAAGAAATTGAACTCTTCTGTTTTACCTTCATTGATAGACTTGAACCAATCGCTTACCAATACAGCGGCATCTTCTGCGGTATAATCATCGAGAAATTCAATGGCGATTACATAATCATCACCATCTTCTGTAATTGATAATTCATTGATGTGAAGGTCTATGTCCATCCTTAAAACCTCCAGAAGTGTATGGGCAAATAAATCTGCCACCGTTTGTAAATTAAAGGGTTTCAACTTAGGGAATACCTCAAAAACATAGGGTTTGTAAAAATCTACCTCCGGGCCGTCAGTTGTAATATGGAGGTTAAACACTAGTGCTTTTGCAGCCAGATAATGGCTTGGGCCATAATAGAAGTAAAACTTCCGGACATCAAAATCATTCTCCTGTGTTCTCATAAGGCCTGGGTTTAATTGGTTTTGGAAAATATTTCAGCGGTAAACCTGGATGATCACGGCAGTATTCAAACCTACGGAAAAAATGCGAATTGTGAGCCATTGGCCTTCAAAAAAGTTGTTTGAATATGCTTTTTCAATTTCCGGCTTGGGTCCAAACGCCAATTATGTATAGTTTAAATGCACATCTGCATGCATTAAGATTGAAGGTGGAGGTTTACCTGTTATGCAGTTGTATCAGTCATGGGTATTGTGCTGGAATTGTCGGGTGATGAAACAAACTTTAAGGTTTTCCAGGAGTTCAGATTGAAAAATGCTCCATGCTGCAAAAAACCCAGCTGTATACCATCGAGGGAGATTCTTTCATCCTCCCGGATTTGGTCAAAATTGGAAAAAGTAAGATTTTCGGTCGAGACCACTGTAACAATTCCTGTACCTTTCACATACATAGTATTGTCAGGCATTATGGTTATGGAGGTGTTTTCACCGATACCTATTCCCCTTTGTGTATATCCATTGCAAAGGAATTGAACCAGCCGACCCAGCCGACCTCTGGCAACAAAGTGAGTGTCGATGGTAATGTTATTAATAAAACCAAAACCTTTATCATATTTTACCGAGCCTTTAATGAGCCCCTGGTTGTCGCCATCATATGTCATGGGGTCAGCAGCTGCGGACGCACCGGCTGAAGTACCTGCCACAGTGAGCCTTTCGTTCAAAAACCTGTACCTGATTTCATTAATGAGCTTTGAGCCGAGCAAAATCCTGGTGAGTCTTACCTGATCTCCACCGCTAAAAAATACCATATCAGCCTTTTTGAGCTTATCGAGATAATGGCTTTTATCAGCTTCTCTTGAGTCACGAATATCAAAAATATCAATATTTTTCACTCCAAGATCACGGAAAGCATAATAATAATCCTCTCCACACTCAATAGGGTATAAGGTTGCCGTTGGAATGATGATAACACTTTCAGCTTTGTTGATGCCAATAAGATCGCCCAGTACAATTTTCTCATCTTTGCGGTCTTCAGCCCCACCTATTAAAACAAGGTTGCCTTTTTCAGAGGATGTTGCGGGTGTTCTCATTTGCATTTGCTGTTTCGAACGATTACATGGTTTAAAAGGGTACATGTTTTCAACAACCCTTTCCTGCAAATTTAATGATTTTATTATTGCATTCTGGATTTGTAAGTGGAGTTGCTGGCAAATCTCTTGAAGCACATTTGTCATTTTATTGTCCATGTGCTAACTAGTAAAGAGCACTGCACTTTTTTATTCGCTCCAGGGTGTGCGAATTAAATACTAAAAGAGACCGGCATTCTTATTCTTATATAGAGAAGGCCTCAACTTATGGTAAGTGAGGCCTCCCTGTGCAATATGGTTAAAGGTTTACTCAGACTTTGATATGAGCCAGAGAAGGATATTTTTGTTGTACGAGAAAGAATCCACCAAAAAATACTCCTGAGTAGAACAAATCTCCCAAAACAGAAGAGTGGAAAAAGGGAACTGCCATGATGTATGACTGCATCAAACCGGCGAAGGTTTGCGGGTAAAAGGGGCTGCCTGCCCATACGGCAAAATTGGTAATGATAAAAAAGAGGATCGAGGATGCCAGGGCGCCTCCGATGACTGTATGAACGCGTACTCTGTTTTTCATTAATTGTCCCAGTAAAACAACAAGTGCAAAACTTACATAAACCGGGATCATGAAACCGTGAAAGCCAATGATCAAATCACTGATAAATAGTGCAAACAAAGGGATGAAAAATGCCAGCCACTTTTTACCCAGGTGAGCACCACCAAAGAGAGCAATGGCTGCAATGGGAGTGAAGTTGGGATAGTGAGGTACAAGTCGCATAATGGCTGCAAATAGTATGATTCCGGCAATTACAAGCACTTTGGGG
>SLPR01000496.1 GCA_007131895.1 Bacteroidales bacterium
AAAATTGTGGAAAAACAGATAGAGGAAAGAGGAGTGCTGCGCCTGTATTCGCTCAATACCCTTTACGATCCCTACGATGTAAGTGTTGCCGATGTGCGCGAGGTGTGGCGTTTCCGCAATTTTATTTCCGAAGAGATTCCTGCCGACAGCGGCTCTCAGCAAAACCTTACCCGCATGGTGATGGACCTCAAGCGGGATGTGGATCACATCAAAGAAAAAATGGAGCGCGGATGATACAAGGGATAGTTGTTTTGTCGTTTTTCAGGATTGTTGTTATGAAAAAAAACTTTGCCAGCCGCATGAGTCGGGGACTTTTCAAAGCAGTATGCTGTTTAGTCCTCTTTTTCCTTCCTGTACCTGAGGCAGCTGCTTCCGGCCCTTACCCCAACAGCCACTTTGCTACTGTTGACAACCTGAAGCTGCATTACCGCGTGTGGGAGCCTGGTGCTGAAACTGTCAAAGGAAATGTTTTGCTGGTGCATGGTTTCAGCGGGTCTACTTTTTCGTGGGAAGAGGTGGCCGACAGCCTGAGCCGGCTGGGTTACCGGGTCGTTGCAGCAGATGTACCTCCTTTTGGTTACAGCGATCGCAAACCCCGCCAGAACCAGTCGGTAACGGCCCGCGCAACGCTGTTCAATGCATTTCTTGAAGATCGGTTTCCCGGCAAGCAATGGCATATTGCCGGGCATTCCATGGGAGGAGGCATTGTGCAGGCCATGGCTTTGATGGAGCCGGAGCGTTTTGTCAGTGTTTGTTTCGTAGCGCCCACTTTGTTTCAGAAAACCGAACAGGGCAGGAGGGGGGCGCCCCCGCTTTGGCTCCGTATCCCCGGGCTTACCACTTTTGCAGGCCATCTGGCCGAAAGCTGGTTTCTTACCGAAAACAGGATCCGAACCTCCCTGGCTTCCGCCTATGGGGAACCTCCTTCCCGAGAACAGGTGCAGGCTTACCTTGAACCCCTCACTGTTCCGGGCACCGCAAGGGCCATCCTCAACAGTGCGCGTTTCAGCAAAGAGCTGGCAAGTCTGGATGTGGAAAATTTCTCTGTTCCGGCACTGGCGGTATGGGGCGAAAACGATACCTGGGTCAGTCTTGCTTCTCGCCGGGAAATTGCTGAAAGTATTGCCGGTTTGCAACTGGAAGTCATTGAAGATGCAGGGCACAATCCCATGGAAACCCATTTTGACCCATTCATGACCCTGTGGCTCACCTTTCTCAATAATCTGTAACTTTGCAGCATGCCCATAGATAACGATATTTTAGAAGAATACCATGCACTGCGCCAGGAGCTGGATGAGCACTGCGCCAAACTTTACACTTTACATGCCGCACATCTTAAATGCAAGGCCGGATGCGATATGTGTTGTATGGATTTTAGTGTATTGCCCATTGAGTATCATGCCATCAAAGAGCAGGCAGGAGAGGATTTAAAAAAGGGAATGGTGCCGGCTTCAGAAGGAGAATGCCCGTTTCTGGTCAATCACAGGTGTGTGATTTACAACGCACGCCCCACCATATGCCGCACGCAGGGGCTGCCGCTGTTGTTTATGGGCGAAGAAAACTGGGAGTTGTCGGCCTGCGAATTGAACTTTACCGGTTTTGACTACGGGGAGTTTACCGAGGAAAATACCTTTCCCCAGGACAGGTACAACAGCCGGCTGTATATGCTTAACCTGAAGTTTATAGAGTCACTCCCCGGGCGTCCCTACGAGCCCGATCAGCTAATTCCTCTCAAACGCCTTTTTGAACAAACCTGCCCGAAAGACTAAAAGATTCTGTAACCCAATCCCCATTCCACCATATCTGCTTTGGCATAATGGGTTTTCAGGCTCAAACCTGCCATCAGTCCGCTTGAAAACTCATAGCGAAGTCCGATGCGCTGAAAAATGGGCTTATAAGGTTCTACATAATAAAAAACATAATACCCCAGGTTGAAAATGGCGGATAAATTCCGGAATACAATGTCGTGGGAAAGATGAACCGCTCCGTGGATGTATTCTTTGAATGCTTCTGCCTGGCGGATTTCTTTTGCTTCGGCTTTTATATACTCATCATAAAACACATCAAGGCCCAGGCCCCATCGATTGGTAAAATCGGATTGCCTTGACAGGTTCATGCTCAGGCTCCTTGCATTGTACTGGCTGGGTTCAATGGTTTTCTGCATCTTGCCCATGGCATACATAACGTTCAGGTTGTATGCGGGTAGTTGGTTTATTCCGGCACCGTAATAAGGTATTTCGTGCCGGGGTTTCTGTTCTCCGGGGTAGTGACGGATTCCCAGATTGAAATCAAAAATATTGATTCCTTTGTTGGGCTTTTTGTATGCGCCATTGGAGAAATGGGTAAAAGATATACCTGTTGTAAGCTGGTTGTGGGGAGACAGACGCCAGAAAAATGAATAGTTGGCATTGAAGTGCACGTTGAA
Organism: Bacteroidales bacterium; assembly: GCA_007131895.1. Taxonomy (GTDB): domain Bacteria; phylum Bacteroidota; class Bacteroidia; order Bacteroidales; family UBA7960; genus SKVR01. The sequence goes on from SLPR01000496.1 coordinate 2,426, forward strand.
GGGGGTTCCAATGGCCTGGTTTTCCGGGTTGGTTTCCGGATGGTGAAACTGAGAGAAGTGGGCCAGCCCCAGTGAATATTTGATGCGGGATGAGAAGGCTGCTCTTTCGCGGGTGGTAAACTCCATGAACAGAAAGCCCGAATTGACCGTTCCCAGTATTTCCCTTTTTCCGGGATACCCCCGAAAATAGCCAATCCCCATAGCAGGGAAGTTATACAGATGTTCCCACTTGTGTTTGCCCAGTGTTTGAAAACCTGCATATATTTCAAATGCCGGACTCAAACCTTGGGTATAATATCTCATTTGGGCATGATGGGCATGAATGCCTCCGGAGTGAGACTGAAAACCCCCGAAAAATTGCAGGTTGTCATTGCTGTTGCCGGCTGTCCCTTTTAACAAGGATATGGCCAGCAGAATTCCCAGTGATACTATTTGCTTCATCGCAGTCTGATAATGTTGCATTGCCTTTGTTGATGCTTGCTGATTTTCCCTCAAAGCAGTCTGGTGAGTGATTCCTCATAATGCCTGGTTGCCCCGGGAAAGTACAGGACCACCTGCATGCCAGAGCATGTTAGGTTTTGTGCAATAAAAATCCCACTTATATTTTACAATATGAGTGGCTTGGTTTGGCTGGTTTTTTATCTGGTTGTCTGAACAGAATTATTCAAACAGAAATGAAATCATGAGAATTTTGGAATTGAGCCGGTCAATGGAATTGGTAAACATACTGTTTTCTCTCTTGAGCATATCGGCAATTCCGAATGAGGCTTTAATCTCCGTTGAAAATTTGAAGTAGTAGAAGTAATAATCAAACCCTACTCCCAGTTCGTAGAAGTAATCGTTTTTTCCGATTCTGGCCAGTATTTCATCATCAAAGTCTTCTTTGTCTTCGGTAGAGGCAAGGTCATGGCTGTACTTGAATCCTCCGATAACATATGCTCTGGTGTTGAGCATTCTTACCGATTTGTATTTGAGGTGCAGCGGGAAATCAATAAACGTACTTTCAAGTTGTTGGGTGCGTGTGATGGGTCTTCCGTTTTTCATGCCCTGATAGATGATGTTGCGATCCCCGAAAGTAAGGGTGGGGATAAATCTCAGGTCGAGCTGGTTATTTATCCGCAGGTTGGAAACAATGCCTATGTTGAACCCGTTTTCAGCCCGTGTAAGGACCGATTGGAGGGTATCAAACTCTGCTGTGTTGACAAACCCCTGCGGGCTCATCTCCACATTGTGAAGGTTGGAAATGGGTTTCAGGGCAAAATCCATCTTATTGAATCCCAGCGAAAATCCAAAATGATAATCTTTCTGATCGTGGTAAGGAAGATTTTCAAACTTAAAAGCCCTGTTTTGCTGGGCATTTAACTGGCCTGCAAGAGCAACCAAAACTATGCTCAACAGCAAAAGAATATATTTTCTATACTTTTTAATCACTTGATTGGATGATTTTAAACAGATTATTGTTTCTGGCTAATGGAATGATTTTCTGTATCTGAAAACGTTTTGCCTTGTTTTATATTGCTGCAAATGTATTGTTTTTTTTTGTTTCCCTTTTCATTCATAGCCCGCAAAATGGTTCTGATTCTCAGATTTTATAATTATCCGCAATCTTGCCTCTACTTCTGCGTATTGGTTCCAGGTTTTTATCCATTGCCGGCAGTTTTAACTGACGGAAAAAAAGTCTTGAAACTCACAGACTATTTTGTTGCTTCATACAAAAAAGTTATACCCTGACTGATTTTGGTTGCCTTGGTTTGGGCAAATCCAGCCTGGTCAAGTAAATCTGTAAAGGCTTTGTCATAGGGAAAGGTCTTTACCGATTCGGGCAGGTACTTATAAGATTCGTAGCTTCCGCTGAAAACCTTTCCCCAGAAAGGAAGAATAAAATTGAAATAGAAGCTGTAAAGCTGTTTGACCGGGAATGTTTTGGGCATACCAAATTCAAGGATAAACAATACCCCTCCCGGTTTGAGCACCCGGTGTATTTCTTTCAACCCTTTCAGGGGGGTCTCGAAGTTTCTTACCCCATAAGAAATGGTGGCAGCGTCGAAGCTGTTGTCTGCAAAGGGAAGATCTTCAGAGTCTGCTTGCTGCAAGGTAATGATATTTTGCAGGTTTTTGCGGGTAATTTTCTTGTCACCCATCTCCAGCATGGTTTCCGCGATATCTACACCAATGATTTTTTCAGGTTTGAGTTTGGCAAGCTCTATGGCCAAATCAGCTGTTCCTGTGGCTACGTCCAGTATGCTTTTGGGGTTGTGTTTTCCCAGCCGCCGGCGCAGTTTTTTTCTCCAGAGTTTGTCTATTCCAAGCGAAAGGAAATGATTGAGGTAATCATAGCGGTGGGCTATCTTGTTGAACATCCCGCGCACTTCTTCTTTTTTTGCCATTTTCAGGATTGGGTTATATCGGGTTACAGGTATGCCTTTTGTCTTTTTTCTTTGCCAGGTCTATTGTTGAACGTAAAGCTTTATTGTCAGGGTGCCAGTCTTTTTCTTTCCCAGGGAGTTGTTTCCGTTAAACGGGTGTACCGAATTCTGTCATGCATTCTTCCCGGTCTTCCCTGCCAGAATTCAATCATCTGTGGAATGAGCCTGTACCCTCCCCAGTGGGGTGGGCGGGGGATGGGTTTGTCTTTGTAAACTTCTTCGAGCTGTTTGTAGTTTTCGAAAAGCTGTTCTCTTGACTGAATTTCCGCGCTCTGGTTCGATGCCCAGGCTCCCAGCTGGCTTTCACGTGGCCGGCTGTTGAAATAAATGTCTGATTCTTCACCAGAAACTCTTTCCACAACTCCTTCGATTCTGACTTGCCTTTCCAGTTCGAGCCACAAGAAACTCAGAGCCGCATTGGGGTTGCTCTTCAGGTCGGCTGCCTTCTGGCTGTTGTAATTGGTGTAAAAAACAAATCCTGTTTCGTCTATTTCTTTCAGCAACACCACCCTGGAGCTTATTCTTCCACCTGCAGACGCAGTAGCCAGGGTCATGGCATTGGGTTCGGGCAGTTCAGCGTAAAGGGCTTGTTCAAACCATAAATTGAATTGTGCAAGAGGGTTAGGTAACACCTGGTAAAGGCTTAATCCTCCCATCGTATAATCTTTTCTAAGATTGAAAAGGTTTTTCTGTTTGTCCATTCAAAAAAATCTGTTTATATGAAGGATGAGATGGCCGCATTGTTGCAGGACCTCAGATTTGCATAACCGGCTGTTGACATTCTCTTCTTTTGAACACCGGGTGGCATGCAAATTTCTTACGCCTTCCTAAACAACAGAGTTACAGAAAAGTTTTCAGGGCTTCTTCCAAAAGCCGTTCTTTGTTGATGGGAAATACGCCAACATACTCGCACACAAGTCCTCCGGCCAGGTTCGAGAGACGTGCCATATCGTCGGGATTTGTGCCGGTAGCCATGCAAAGTGCTATGATGCTTATTACCGTATCACCTGCCCCCGATACATCTGCAATGTCGCGCACATGGGCCGGGATAAGACCGGTTTTGAAACTTCTGTCTTCCTCTTTACTGCTGTAGCATATTCCTTTTTCTGAGAGGGTTGCAATGACAATTTTTACATTAAGTAACTCCTGGAGCCTTTTTACAGCATCCATAATGCTGTCCACCTCAGTAAGCTCCTCATCAAGTTTCAGCCCCTCACGCAGCTCTTTCAGGTTGGGTTTGAAAAGCGTGACGCCCCTGTAATTCATAAAGTTCTTCTTCTTGGGGTCAACCACTACGGGTATATGGTTGTCTTTGGCCAGCTTAACTACCTGTTCAATGAGGCCTGCATTGATTACCCCCTTGTCATAGTCTTCAAAAATGATGGCCCCAATAGTATGGCTTTTCACCAGTTTGGCAATCCGCTCAAAAAGAAGATGCGACTCATTGGGTTGCAGTTCTTTCTCTGTTTCTTCATCTACCCTGAGCATCTGGGCATTGTTGCCGATAATTCTGAACTTGGTGGTGGTAATTCGGTTGCTGCTGCTGATAAGACCTTCTGTTTCCAGGCTTTGCTCCTTCATCAGATCATAGAAAAGGTGACTTTTTTCATCCTGCCCGATAACAGAACAGAGTATGGGTATTGCTCCCATACTCTGAATATTCAGTGCGACATTGGCAGCCCCTCCCAGTCTGTTTTCTCTTTTTATTAAAGAAACTATAGGTACAGGAGCTTCCGGTGAGATTCTGTCTACTTTTCCCCACAGGTAAGCGTCGATCATTACATCGCCAATGATGAGGATTTTTTGTTGGGTGAAAGCCTCAAAAAGGCTGTTGATTTTATGTTGATGGGTCATGAAACGGAATTATCTGAGGTTTGCAAGGGCTGTTTTGATGCGTTCAACGGCTTCTGTCAGCAACTCATTGGAAGTGGCATAAGATAGCCTTATGCAATTGGGTGAGCCAAAGGCTTCACCCGGAACAAGAGCTACATAAACCTTGTTGAGAATATACATACTCAAATCTCCGGCACTCTGGATAGTGGTTTTGCCGTCTGATTTTCCGAAGTAACTGCTTACATCGGGAAACAAATAAAATGCTCCCCGGGGAATGTTGGTCTTGAAGCCAGGAATTTCTTTCAGAAGTTCCAGCATCAAATCACGTCTTTCTCTGAATTTATCCAGCATAAACCGGGTGGCTTCGGGCGGGGTTTCCATGGCTGCCTGTGCTGCTTTTTGTGCAATGGAGCTGGTGGCAGATGTAAATTGCCCCTGGAGCTTATTGGCAGCAGCAGCTATCTGAGGATGAGCTGCCATATATCCCAGTCTCCATCCCGTCATGGCAAAACCTTTTGATACACCGTTGATGATGATTACCCTGTCTTTGATGGCTGGAAATTGCGCGATGCTTTCATGGTTTTTGTCAAAGTTGATGAGCTCATATATTTCATCAGAAAGAATAAATACATGGGGGTGGTGCTCGAACACATCTGCCAGTTTTTTTAATTCCTCTCTGCTGTAAACCGAACCGCTGGGGTTGCAGGGACTTGAAAACATGAAAAGTTTTGTATTGGGGGTAATGGCGTTTTCGAGCTGTTGAGGTGTGATTTTATAATCATTTTCAATGCCCGCTTCAATATATACGTGTTTGCCCTGCGCATAAGATACCATATGAGAGTAACTTACCCAGTAAGGTATGGGGATGACTACTTCGTCACCCGGGTTTATAAGGCACAGGATGGCATTCATAATAGAGTGCTTGGCGCCTGTACTTGCTATAATCTGATCAGGAGTATAGTGCAGGTTGTTGTCTCTTTTCAGCTTTTGGCAAATGGCTTCTCTAAGTTCAAGATACCCGTTAACCGGTGGATAAAACGAATAATTTTCGTCGATGGCTTTTTTGGCAGCCTCCTTGATATTATCCGGGGTGAAAAAGTCGGGCTCTCCCACACTAAGGTTGATTACATTGTGCCCCTGGGCTTTCAGTTCGCGGCTGATTCGCGACATGGCCAGTGTTTCGGATTCTCCCAACTGGTTGATTCTGTCTGAAAGTTGTATCGTCATGCTTACATTGGTTTTAGGATGATAAACTAATAGGGTTTTGACAGGCAGCAATATGCTGCAGGTGACAAAGGGCAAAATTAAGAAATAAAAGTTTACCCGAATGAAGAATCACCATTCAACCCGCTTTCCATAAATATACTTTACGAACTGTGCAAATCAGCCAAAGGGTTGTTGTTCTGTCACAA
>SLPR01000039.1 GCA_007131895.1 Bacteroidales bacterium
CAGCGGGCATTGTCCGGTGTACCAAAGGGGAATTTCGGTATTGTATTTTTCCACCAGGTCCATTCCCCATAGAAAATCTCCTGTTTCTCTGTCCAGGCACATCACATGACCACGTGGGCCCAGAGTGAGAATAAAATCTTCGGTAACGGCGGGCACGGTGCGCGACATACCGTGGTTGCGACGAATCTGCACGTCGTACCATCGGCGCCATTGTTCTTCACCACTTACCAGGTCGAATACCCGCAGCATATCGGCGCGAATGTCTTCATCATAATCCAGCACATACACCAGCCCTTCAAAAATGGCAGCTCCGGCATGCCCTTCGCCCAACTCCACTTCCCACAAAATATCGGGTATCTGATTGTTGAAAGAATTTATAAGCGCGATGTTCTCTTTGTATATATTGTCGGAAGATTCGCCCCGGAAGCGCGGCCAGGTGCCTCCCAGAGGAGTTTGAGATGAGGTAAAGCGCTGAAAATGTTCACCAATAACCACATCCTCCTCCACTGTCCCGGCATCAGCATAATCATCTCTACCCGGTTCGGAAGGCTTGAATGTGCGTGTGGGATTATAAAATATCCAGAACAAAAGCGCTACTGCTCCCACAACAATGGTAAGAGCTGGCAGCGCTTTGAAAAAATTTTGGGGAAGTTTGAGCATTTAAGTCTTTTGTTAGCCCCGGGTCTGAATACTGCCACATTGATGAGATGTGGCAAGTCTCCAGACTTGTATTTATAGTTAATGAACTTTGCTTTACTTTCTGATATCAAATGCCATCAGGGCATTGCCTCTGCGTACGTAAAGAATCCCGTCTTTGATAACAAGGTGTGCCCAGTGCTGGTCGGAACCCAGTTCGATGCGGGTCTGGCTTACTACGCTGAACTTACCGTTATCAGGTTTAAGCAATGCCAGCTCTCCCCTTTCGGTGTATGCGTAGAGCATGCCATCGGCGGTTATCACAGTGCCTGCATCAATATCGCGGGCTTCATGTACCACTTCGCCGGTGTTCCAGTCCACACCAAACCAGCGGCGGTTGCGGTCACCTGAGCCATAGAGATAACCATCGATCAGGACAGCTCCGCCGGTTTTGGGGTCGAGTTGTGAATTTTCCCACACTTGTGTAATGCTGTTTCCATCCCGACTGAGGCGCAGTTTGTACCCGCCTTTACCGTAACCGGTAAATACGTATAACTCTCCATTATGATAAATGGGAGTATTGGGGTGAATGTTATGCCTGTTGCTGAAAGGATGTGACCATAACAGCTGACCCGTAACAGCATCCAGACCAACCACATGATCGGCCATATGGCCAGCAAAGATCTTTCTGCCTCCATGTTCAAAAAGAAGAGGAGAGCCATATGCTGAAAGCGTTCCTTTGGCAGGACTGGACCAGATTACTGCACCAGAATGACGGTTAAGTGCAACAATGTTATTCCTTCGTCCGCCTGGTGAAACATAAATTACATCACCATCAACTACCATATTTTCTGTAAACCCCCAGCGAAGGTTACTTCCGTCGAAATCAGAAAACAGCTTTTTGCTCCAGACTCTTTGTTCGCTGTTGATATCCAGGCAAACCAGTTCGCCATGTCCGGTTACCATATACAAAAGATTATCGGCTATAGAGGGTGTGCTGCGTGCACCGGGATAACTGGAAGAAAAGTCTTCTCCATAGAAAAACCGGCTTTCCAGCTTTCCATCCATTGAGAGCACATACACGTAACCATTATCGCCATCAAGGGCTGTAACATAGATCTTATCGTTGGCAAAAACGGGAGAAGAAAACCCTTTTCCCAGGATTTCAAAAGCCCACACCATGCGGGGGCCATTGGCAGGCCAGGATTTCAGCAGGTTGGATTCGTGATAGTGGCCGTCACGATCAGGCCCGCGCCAGTTGTTGTAAGACTGTGCACTTGTAATGTTCAAAATAAGTAAGACATTCAGGAAAGCAATCAGGAAGTGCTTCATAGTGGAGAGGTTAAGTTTAGGTGCATCCGTATACTATTATTTGTCATACTGACAAAAATAGATATTCTGCAACGTATTCGGAACTAGTTAACAATTTCTAACGGTAATATAAAATGATTCTAAATAAGTGTTTGATTAACTAATAAACATATAATTTAGCTGCATTGTAATTAATTATACATTTCAAAAAAATACGGTTCCTTAATTATCACTGAAGCGGGGGGTATGTTAAATCTTCCGGAAGCCTTTCTCTTCAAAGGTTTAAGAAGCCTGTTGCCGGACCTTGTCCAGGAGCATTAAGCAGGTGGCCCAAAACGATCACTTTGGTGCATCTGCATTTTCGGGATTCAGGTTGGAGTATAAATTCCATCCCAACTTAGGGTAGTCATTATTGCATTCATGGAACCCGGGGTTTTACTTACTGAAACACCACCACACCGGGTTTTCCAATCTCGAAATCACGATAGCCGAAATCGGCGGTTTCAAAAGGATTTATCCTGAAAACATTTTCTCCTCTGCCGGGTATGATGGGGTAAAAGGAAAGGGAAACCTGAAAGGCATTCATCACCAGGTGGTCGTTTTTTATAATTACCCCAAAACCAAACTGCGAGTAGACCCTGCTGCCACGAAAACCCTTTTCAGCATCGCCCAGCATGCCCAGTGAAAATGAAGCCCATGGGCCAAAATGAAAGCCAATGAAATTCCAGGGAGCATAGGATTGTGTTTGTGAAGTGAAGAGGAGCCGGCTGTTGCCCGAAAGTTCAGGGCTGTAAAACCCTCTCAGACCGTATGCATCGTTAAGGGTTACCTGGTTGTAGTCGGTACGCCTGATGCCATAAATAAATTCTGGTTTTACAAATTGCCTGAGCTTCCAGTTTCCAATCTCCATTAAATTGGTGAAATAATTCAGTTCGCCTCTGAAAACTCCCTGCTCCGACCTTGATGAACGCAGGTACGAGCCCAGTTCTATGTTGGAGCTCAGGTATCCCCAGGAATGATAATTACCTGAAGAATACCGTCCCCCCATATATGCGCGGCTGAAATTTGGCTTTTCCTGGTACCCTCCTGTGATGCTTATGACTTTTCCAATGGGTACATCTTCTGTTAATCCAAACTTGAAAATATACTTATCCTGCACATACTGCCTTGTGGAAATGCCCACGCTTGCCAGGTATAAATTTTCATTGGTATAAAACTGAAGTGTGTCAACACTTGCGGGTGGCTTTTCAAGATAGCGGATGCGGGTAAAACGTGCAGCAGAAATAAAATTGGTGGTACGACTGTACTCCGTATTGCCTTTAAATACCCGGATGGCGTTGCCAGCCCAGAAATCCTGTTCATTATACTTAAACTGCATAAAATTGCCCGCCCATACCGAATCTTTGCGCAAATGCTGTGAAATGTTTACGCCTGCTGCCCACTTTGCAAATGGAGAGAAAAACGGACGATCAACCGCAAAACTTTTGATAAAATTTCCATATTCGTCGGTGCCATACTGAATGGTAGAGTTAATAAAGGTATTGCGGAAATTGGGGATGTAATATTTGGTTCTGAAGGCATAGTCGCCGGTGGTATGATTCCAGACAATACCGTTGTGAAACTCATGCCCCAGCCCCATAAAATTCTCCTCTCTCAGTCTGAATGCCATGCGCCTGGAAGAAAGGCTTCCCCCCGGAATGATGCTCCACTTATCCAGTTCGCGAATGAAAACATCTACCGAGTCGGAGTTTTCAGATGTTGCCGAGACGAAAAATGACACATCGGTTATATATTTGCTGCTTCTTACCAATCGCTCTGATTCTTTTACCAGCAAAGAATCAAAAGTATGATTTTCGCGAAAAAGCAAAAGATTACGAATGGTGCTGTTTTGGGTTTTTACATGAAGCGTGTTGCCTGTCCTGGAGAGAAAGTTTAACGATGTGGTGATGGTGTCGCCTATGGAATTCCCAAAAGGATCGAGAGTTACGATGTTAATGTCTCTGATTGTTTTTCCCTCAAAAGAACTGTAAGGTTCTTGTATGCGTTTGGGTTTCACCTCCCGGGGTGGCAAATCGGGCACTACCGGTTTAAAAAACAGCCGGATCATAAACCGGGTAAACTTGTTGCGCTCGGAGTAGGTTTCTATATTCTGGTAAATCCGGGGTGGCTCTTTCCGGGCAGTTGTATCTTTTGGGGTAGTATTTTCCTGAGCAAATGCAAAATCATTTGTTGTGAGTAAAAATACTATAATCAGGAAAAGATTTTTGAACCACATTTTTGCTTTCATGATTATCCGCAGTTTTGCCAGTTAATCCCAAATTCAATACTTCGAACAACAAAACTGCTATTGCGCTGACATAAAGATCAGTTCTTTAATGGAATTGAAACCGCAGCGCATTTCGCTGTTAAACAAATTATTTCTACAAAAGTTAACGGGCCTACAGCCCAGGTAGTGCTTCTTGTTCAATTAACTAAAGGTTAGGGCCAGCGGCCCGGAAACCTTTGTAGTCAGGAATATTTAAATTGTTTTATGCGCTGCGCTCACCCTATCCCGGTATGATACTGAAGGTTATGCAGTGCAAGGCAGCTCTTCGGTTCTGGACGATTCAAAATATTTTTCTCGCAGATCCGCTAAGACGCAGTTGTAAAAAATCGCTGTGCGATTTTTGGCAGGGTCTTACCAATCGGCTTCCTGTTATAATAATTGGATACCACCTTTGTAGTGTATTAAAAACAGTTATAGCAAGCCAGAAGTTGTTACTCCGGTTCAGGGGATTCTGATATTGGTTTTGGGGCTTCTTTCTCCTTTCGTTTGTTCTCTTCTTCAAGTTTTCTGAAATACCTTCTGAACAAGAAACTACTGGTTAAAGCATCCATGAACTCATCCATCCCCTTTGAGGTTTCAGCCACATTTATCATTGTTTGACTCAGATTGTGAGCAACCACCGTATCCTGAATCAGCATACCCAGGGTTCCCTCACCACTGTTTATCTTCACCATGATCTCGCCCAGTGCATTGGTGGCAATTTCAGTTGTTGCCACGGTAAGTTGCAGTTTCTCCATAAATTCAAACACATTTTCTTTGGTAACTTCAATGGTCTCATCTAACCCTTCGGAGCTTTTCATAAAGTTGGCGATGGTCTGGTTTACATTTTCGGCAATGGTAGAGTCTACAATCAACCGCCCCAGCATACCTTTTCCGCTGTTGATGTTTTCCATAATTTCAGCAAGTTCCCTGGTAATAACTTCAGCACTGCTGGCTGTTACCTGCAAACTTGCAATAATGGCATCGGTTTCAACAGGCTCAATAGAACCGATGTGTTGACCGTCGGCTACTGTTGCTGCGCGATTGCTACCCTGGGCAATAATAACAATACGGTCGCCAATAATACCTGAGGAGCCTATTGTAGCTTCGCTATCTGCTTTAATGAACTCCTGTACATTTCTTCTTATGAGCATGTCGACCTGAACTGTTGAATCATTAATAATCCTGATGTTGTCAACAATACCCACATTGATGCCCGAAAAGCGCACATTATTGCCTACCTGCAAACCGCTCACATTAAAAAAATTGGCAGTTACTTTAAAAACAGGATTAAACAGATTCTGCTGCTTTCCAATATAGAAGATCGCAATGACAAAGATTGCAAGGCCTACGGCAATAAAGAGTCCTAAGCGTGCTTTAAAAGCGGGTGTGTAATTTTCCATTTTGTTGGTTATTAGTGTTTTGGCTAATTCTTGTTTATTTAAAAAAGGACTTAATCAATTCATCCTTTGAATTATTAAAATCATCGATATCTCCTTCCAGGTATACTTCACCATCTTTTAACATGATAACACGATCGGCAGTAGCACGGGCGCACTCAATATCGTGAGTAATGATGATGGATGATGTTTTGTATTTTTTCTGCACCTCATTGATCAGGTGGCTTATTTCATCAGATGTAACCGGGTCGAGCCCGGTAGTAGGCTCGTCGTATAACATGATCATGGGATCAAGCACCACGGTGCGTGCCAGACTTGCCCGCTTGCGCATACCGCCTGATAATTCGGACGGCATTTTGTTGAAAGTGTTGGATAGCCCCACGTTTTCCAATGCCTCAGCTATCTTTTCGTCCATTTCTTTTTTGGAGAGGTTCTTTTTTAGTCTCTTTAATGGGAATTCCAGATTTTGCTTGATGGTCATGGAATCATACAATGCACCGCTTTGAAAAAGAAATCCGATTTTTTGTCTCAGCAGGGCTAATTCTTTAGTGCTTAATTCACTCACATCTTCATCAAACACCTTGATTGTGCCCTGATCAGGCAATAATAAGCGGACGATACATTTAATAAGGACCGATTTCCCGGATCCCGATTTTCCAAGTACCACAAGGTTTTCATTATCGAAAAGCGATAAGGAGAGGTCTTTCAAAACCGCCAGGTTGTCAAAGCTTTTCCTGAGGTTATTGATTTCAATAACCTGCTTGCGGGCTGTTGCCTCTTTTATTGTTGTATTGGCTTCTGGTGTAACCATAATTGTTCCGTTTCCCATATTAAAGCATGTCAGTAATTTGTACAGCAATCAAATCGATAAGTATCACGAACAAGGAAGCAAGCACTACGGCTGAATTGGCAGCTTTGCCAACACTTTCTGTACCACGCCCGGCGTTAAACCCTTTATAACAGCCCACAAACCCAATGGCGGCCCCAAAGAAAAATGTTTTAACAACAGCAGGGATAAGATCTATGAAACCTATGACACTGAATGCCTGGGAGAAAAACAATACAAAAGTTACATCTCCTTTGATATTCGCACCGGCCCAGCTTCCCAATATGCCCAATGCATCGGCATACAATACCAGTATGGGTATCATAATGGTTGCAGCAAGCACTCTGGGTACCACAAGGTATCTCATGGGATTGATGGAGGATACTTCCATGGCTTCAATCTGTTCGGTCACTTTCATGGAACCTAACTCGGCGCCCATCCCTGACCCTATTTTGCCGGCGCAAATCAAGGCTGTAACCACAGGGCCCATCTCTCTTATGATAGATAAAGCGACCATGCCAGGCAGCATCGATTCGGCTCCAAATTCAACCAGTATCGGACGCGATTGAATGGTAAGAACCAAACCAATGACAATTCCGGTGACTGAAATGAGCGGTAAAGTCTTGTTTCCAATCTGATAACACTGACGCAGAAATTCCTGAAACTCAAACTCACGGGAGAAAGCCGCTTTTGTGGTAAGCCACAAAAACAGGAAAAAATTGCCCACCCCGGAAAAGAATACATTAGCCTCTTTAGTTTTGACAAGAGTTGTCTCACTAAGCATAATGGCCTGCTTCTTTACATTTGGTAGTTTTTGTATCTTTCTTATAACAGGTTTAATAATTTTCATGTGTTGTGTTTATTGAAATACCAATGTTGTTGTTCCTGCGGATAAACGCTTCTTTGCCACCTTACGAAGGTACGCAGGTATCCCGTCAGTGCTATTACATTATATAGGGGAATAGTTACATTATTCACTGATTTTATCCTCCTGTGTATTTTACTGAACATGAGAACCAATTATCGATAAAAACTGAATTGCAATTAGAACACAGTTTCCATATGCATCGGTTCCTTTCGATTCAATAGCTAATCTTTACTGTTAAAAGCTATTGAGCTGCGTATTTCATTCGAATAAAATTACTCTAAGTAATTGGTTAAATGGAACTTGCATGATTGAGCTTATTACTCACAATCGTTTTTTATTAGTGGTGTTCGTGAGCTCACTTCATTCGGTTCATTGTCTTTTGTGAGCGCATAGTGCTCATGTGGGTTTCATCAGAAAAAAATTGGATTAAGTAATTAGCTTCGCTAAGCTCTCCCGCAAAACGGGATCGGTTGCAATGCTTCTCAGCGGGGGCGCACGGAGTTTTATGTCGCAAGCTGTGTTTTCGCTTCAATTAAAAACAAAGAAGAGTCGCGGGTTATTCCCAAAGGGACAAAATCGAACCTCACGCAAAGGTTCAAAGTTTTTAAGCAAGATTCCAGAAGTAAACCAAATACAAATACCGTATTAATAATTTTATCTGTCCTGCAATTTCTCTGAACAATCTCTGCGTGAGGGGAAATTTTTATA
>SLPR01000456.1 GCA_007131895.1 Bacteroidales bacterium
AAAATAAAAACAACTAAAAAACTAATAAAAAATCTCTTTTGCATTTAAATAAAAATTTAAGGTGAATAATAATAATATTACTAAAATTGTAATCCAATCAAATATAAAGATACTAATGTAAGTAAAGATACAAAAAAATCGGTTTATAAAAGCAGATATTCAAACAGCTTCAAGTCAGACCAATGAGTTGACAAATTCAACATATCTGTCACAAATCAACATTTAACCTCAATTAACTTCGACCAAAAAAACAAACCACCATAAGTCTTGTTTAAGATTTTGGCTGAAATTATTAGTTTTTAAGCTTCTGCCCGAAATTATCCATATCCTCATTCATAAACAATCCATAGCATCCGTGTTCAAATCCTCCATAACTTTAATTATTTTGCTGATTTCACTTTCTGCGTGGGCCGACACACGTGTGAAGCTCAGTGGAACGGTTCGCGACGGCTCCACCGGGGAGCTGCTAACAGGGGTAAATGTATTTTTACCCAAAACCCAAAGGGGTGCAGTTACCGGATTTGATGGCGATTATTCTCTGCTGATTGAAAAAGGTGAGCATACCATTATCTTTTCGTTTATCGGCTACCAAAGACTGGAAAAGACAATACGGGTAGAAGATGACATGACACTGGACGTAGAGCTTGGCAATGGAGGAATCAGGCTTTCAGAAGTGGTGGTTTCAGGACAACGAACCAATCGCAATGTGGAAAGAGCCGAGATGAGTACTGTAACCCTTGATATCGAGACCATAAGAAATATCCCGGCTTTTCTGGGAGAAGTGGATATCTTGCGTACCATCCAGCTGTTGCCCGGGGTACAATCGGCGGGAGACGGCAATACAGGTTTTTTTGTCAGAGGTGGCAATGCAGATCAAAATCTCGTTTTACTGGATGACGCAGTGGTTTTTAATGCCTCGCACCTTTTCAACTTTTTTTCAGTTTTTAATGCAGATGCCATAAAAGATCTCAAACTATACAAAGGAGGCATTCACCCTGAATACGGTGGAAGACTATCCTCTGTGCTCGACATTGGAATGAAAGAGGGCGACATGAACCAGTACAAAATGACCGGCGGCATAGGCCTGATATCCAGCAGACTCACAATAGATGGCCCACTACAATATGGAAGAAGTGCTTTTATGGTTTCGGGCAGGCGCACCTATGCCGATTTGTTTCTTAAGCTCTCTTCCGATGAAAACCAACGCAACACCCAGCTTTTCTTTTATGATTTAAACGGGAAGATGAACTATGTTTTTGATGACAAAAACCGCCTTTTTCTGTCAGGATATTACGGTCGCGATGTAACCCTGTTCAGTGAGTTCTTTGGTTTCGACTGGGGAAATGCAACAGCAAGCCTGCGCTGGAACAGACTGGTTTCGGAAAGATTCTTTTCAGACTTTTCGCTGCTTTACAGCAATTATCAGTTCAACATTACAGGCGATATCGGGCCCGCCAGTTTTCGATGGAACTCCATGCTGAACAATCTGAACTTAAAATCCGATTTTACCTTTTTAGCCAGTGAGAACAGCACCCTAACCTTTGGTCTCCAGAGCATTTACCACAACCTCGACCCCGGAACCATTCAGGCAAAAATTGAGGGAGCAGCCTCCGCAACGTTCAATCTCACCCCTGCCAACGGACTGGAGCATGGCCTTTACATCAACCATGAACAAACCTTATGGGATAACAGGCTGGTGATTGTTTATGGCATCCGGGGGTCGGTTTTCCAGGTCATGGGCCCGGGCAAACAATACATCTTCGACAAGTCGGATCCCCTAAGATGGGAAGTAACCGACTCCATCTCTCTGTCATCCGGCAATTTCTACGACACGTTTTCAGCACTGGAGCCAAGATTAAGCTTCAGGTACAAATTCAACGAAGAGAGCTCAATAAAAGGAAGTTACAACCGGATGACACAGTACATTCAACAGGCCCAAAGTGCACAGTCGGTGGCGCCCTATGATGTATGGTATTCTGCCAGCAACAACATTCCTCCCCAACAGGCCGATCAGGTGGCACTGGGCTATTTCCGGAATTTCTTTTCCGACATGATTGAATCATCAGTAGAATTCTACTACAAAGACTTCAAAAATATTACCGATGTGGTTGATAACGGAGATATTCTGGGGAATGAGTTTCTGGAAGGACAATTGAGAACCGGAAACGGATGGGCCTATGGAGCAGAGTTTCTGATTCAGAAAGAGAGTGGCCCGGTGAGTGGATTTTTAGGCTATACGTGGGCCATTGCCAAAAGAAAGATTGAAGATATCAATGAAGGCAAGGCCTATTATGCCCCCAACGACAGACGTCATGATCTGAGCTTAAGCGGCAATTATGAAATCAGCAGGAGATGGAGTGCCGGAATGAGTTTCGTGTATGCCACAGGTAACGCATTTACACTTCCGGTGGGAAAAATGTATTATCAGGGTGCTTTTGCACCTATATACGCAGAACGCAACTCAAGCCGCTTGCCCGACTATCACAGGATGGATTTGTCTGTGACCTACACACCCGTGCTGAGAGACAAAGACAGGCGCAGATTCAAAAGCAGCTGGAATTTTTCGCTGTTCAACGTGTATGGCCGGGCCAACCCCATTTCGGTCTCTTTTGCTGAAAATTCAAACCGACCCGGGGTGCCCAACTCATCGTTCTTTTATATTCCCGGACCTATACCGGCCATAACGTGGAATTTTAATTTCTAAAGAGGAATGAGAGATGGGAGACCAGAGACCGGAGATAATTTTTCCAGCCCGGTTGGGACTTTAAGTTCCCGTCCGGGCTAATAAAAAGCTCCTCATTTTAGTCCGGAGGCGAGCTGAAAGTCGCCACCGGACGAGGGAAGAAACAGATAGTTTTAAGAAAATAATTCAATAAGTGGAAATGATGTTTTTCAGAAAAATACAACAATTGCTTTTAATAATGGCAGGAATGCTGGTCTGGACTTCCTGCGAAAAGGATGTAATTCTCGACCTTTCCGATGTTGAAGGGCAATACGTTATTGTAGAGGCCAATATAACCGACGGCGAGAAAATTCAATGGGTTAAGCTCTCCTATTCTTCATCCTATTATGATGTAACCCGTGGACAGGGGATTAACAATGCATCAGTAAAAATTGAAAGTGGAGACGATGTATTTATTTTCGAGCAGTGGAATCCGGATACCCTGCCAGGATATTATTACAATACAGAAATCTCACAACAGCTGGAAGAGAAAATCTATGAACTTTCCATTGAGGTAGAAGGAGAAAAATTCACAGCCTTCAGCGAGCTACGACCGGTTCCCTCCATGGATTCTCTCAGCATCAAAATCAATCCCTTTTCATCACTGGGGTTTACGCAGGATACCATTTATGATATTTTTGTTCATTTCCGGGATTTACCCACAGAGGGAAATTACTATCTTTTCAACTACGCTCTAAATGACACATTGCAAACGCCCCGACCCACGGATAAAGGTCTTGTAAGCGACGAAAATCTTGAGGAAACAGTTTCTCTGGCAATTTTCAATATCAATAGAAATAATCTCAAAGATGGGGATGTAATTACACTGGAAATCAGAAGCATTTCAAGAGAGAATTTTGACTTTTACAACATCTTCTTTTTTCAGACCGATTTATCGGGCAACCCTTTTGCAGGAGCACCCCCGGCCAATATCCCTACCAATTTAAGCGAGGGGGCCAGAGGTTTCTTCCAGGTTTCGGCCACGGGCAGGAAGAGCATTATCTTTCATAATGAGAATCTTGAATAATCATTGGTTTTCGATGAAATTTGTTGAAGATAGACTTCTCACTGCGTTCGAAGTGACAGAGAGTTCGTTTTTTGTGTGGTGGGTCTGGGGCGAAGCGAGAGATCTCGAATTTATAACCTTGCAATAGTGTTAAATAATGTAATTTTGTAAAAAAAGAACTATGGAAAATTTTGTATGGTATAATCCGGTTAAACTTCACTTTGGTGATGGAGTTACGGATAAAATCGGAAAAGTAACCGCAGAATTTGGTAACCGGGTATTGCTTGTAACAGGCAAAGGCTCGGCAAAAGCCAGCGGGGCCTATGAACAGGTGGTTACCAGGCTGCAAAACGAGGGACTTACCATAACCGAATATTCGGGAATAAAGTCCAATCCCATTGTGGAAGATGTGGATAAAGCTGCTGCATTGGGTAAAGAAAAAAAGATAGATGTTATTGTTGCCCTTGGCGGAGGCAGTGTAATTGACAGTGCCAAGACCATAAGCGTGGCCATGAAATATGATGGCCCGGCCTGGGATATTGTTACCGGTGTCCACAAACCCAAAGACAGCACTCCCCTTATTGCAGTGCTCACCCTGGCAGCCACCGGCACAGAAATGAACCCGGTTGCTGTAGTGCAGAACAATTGCAAACAACAAAAAATCGGATTTGGCAACAGCCACATGTATCCCAGACACAGCTTTCTGGATCCCTCTTATACTTTTAGTGTTCCTAAAAACTACACTGCTTACGGAGTTGTAGACCTGATAGCCCACTCGCTGGAAGCATGGTTTGGAGAAGGCGACGCTACACTTTCCGACAGGTTTATCATTGCCATTATCAAAGAGGCCATGAAAAACGGGCCCGATTTGCTGGAAGACCTGGAAAACTATGATTTGCGGGCAAAGATTATGTATGCCGCTACCTGTGCCTTAAATGGCCTTACCTCATACGGCAAAAAGTCGGGCGACTGGGGTGTGCATGGCATCGGTCACAGCCTTTCTGTAGTGTACGATGTGCCCCACGGAGCATCACTTTCTATTGCCTACCCGGCCTGGATGAAACTGCAAAAGGACCGAATTCCCGAACGTATTCAGGATCTGGGAAAGGCCCTTTTTGAAATCAGTGAAGTTGACGATATTATTTACAAACTCGAATACCTTTTCAAAGCACTGGGAAGTCCTGTCAGACTAAAAGACATCGACATCAAAATCAATGAAGGCAACACCCGCGAGCGATTGAAAAATGCCATGGTGGTAAGTAAAGTGGATGGTGTGGTACACAAGCTTACCCATCAGGATTATGAAACATTGCTGGACCTTATGGCCTGAAAAACAAAGTATACAAGAAAAACCAAAGTTGGGCTGGAGTATAACGAATTACTCCAGCCTTATTTTTTTATCCGAAGGATATCGTACCGAATACCGGAACGGTTTGCGGACGGTTTCCCCGGGAGCTATCTCCAGTCGCCATGTCAGGATTCCTGTAGATTCAAGATGAGAAGCACCTGATTTCTCTTCAAGGGTTATCTGTATATCGGCATCGGTGGTTACCGGAATCTGGTCTTTGATTTCAATATTTACAGGTACGTTTTTCCCGTTTCTCACTACGATGTTCCAGGCAACAGTTTCGGTGGTTCGCCGCCCCAGCATCCCTTTACGGGAATACTCCGTCAACCTTTCGCGCTCAACAGCCACACTGCGGTCGGTACCCAACGACACTTCAAGGGTATCAGCGGTTTGCTCCGGATTGATGAAGGTACTTCCTACCCAGGAGTCTTCAAAGAATACACCCATTGGCCCGGGCAGTATCACAAAATCTTCCCATTGGGTGATGCGGGCAACCAGAAATGCATCCCGTTCAACCCTGGGAACAGCAAACCAGGTAAACTGGGCAGGCAATTCATCCCTGAGCACTTCTATCATCAGATCATCAGCACCCGACATAATGTTATACGGGGTATCGATAAAATATTCACGGGTGGTATGGGTTTGAGTCGCGACAGTAATACCTGCCACGGAACCTGCAAGAGCGTCTTCGACTATTTCATCCTCTGCAATAACGATATGAAGAGGAAAAGCCTCAGTATCCATCATGATGGATTCTTTGAGCCGGCTTCTTTGGGCAGCACCATAGGGTAAAGGCTCCACATACCTTAAAAACCATGTACTCAATGAAGGAACCACCCTGCTATCCAGCGGATTGGCAGTAGAAAGGGTCAGGCGAATGTTTTCCCAGTCTTCGCCGGTATTTTGTCTTACTGAGGCTTTCATGAGCATTTCAACGGGCTTTTGGGTATCCTCAGCCCGGATATCATACAAGGCATTCCATCCGGCACTTCGGGTTATATATGAGAATTCAAACTGCCCTCTTGCACTGCGTGCAGCAGACACCGTAACTACCACCTCCCCCACATTGACATTCTGCTCAGACCCCAACCTGGCAATTTGCTGCCTCAGGCGGTTCTGGCGATCCTGCAGCTGCTGGATTTCTATACGGGTTTTCAGTTGAAGCTCTTTTACCTCGGTCATTCTTGACCGAAAAAAATCGGCCAGATTCTTCAGTTCCGCCGGCCTTACACCTGCTTCGCCTCCCATGCTTTTGTTTGCCAGCAGCAAAGCCTCCTCCTCCTGGTACACATTAAGCATAGCCTGCCTGTTGTTGAGGCGTTGGGTATAATATTCCAGACTATCTCTCAAAACCTTGAGCTCAGAGCTTACTTCAGGAGATCTGAGAAAATTGTTGCGATGACTTACCGACAGGATCGTAAAGGGACCGGAGCCTTTGACCTGAACACTGTTGGGGTCAATATCCATGGGCAAGCCGGTAAAAACAACTTCGTGAATACCTGGTTTCACCTCCGCAGTAGCAGTTCGGTGTATTTCAGCACCCCATAAAAATACCCTAACACTCTCCAGCCTGGAACTGATAGTGGCAGGTAATGCAGAATAGGACAGCACTGCAAATCCTAAAAAAAACAATATACGTTTCATGGTATCAGGTATAAAAAACTTAAAAATCATTCATTACCGAAAAAACAATGCTGAATTTATTCAAGGTGCCGGTTGCCCCGCGATTGGCGGCCCCTTACTGGTAGCGAAAGCAACCATGAAATCAGCGACAGAATTATACTGAACAGGATAGCAATCCAGAAGGTGGAAACAGAAAACCCGGTTACGAAATAGTCTGTGAGCATAATGATAAAAGCGTTGATGACCAGCAAAAACAACCCAAGACTAAGTACCGTTACAGGCAGGGTTAAAATTACCAGCACTGGCTTAAGAATAGCATTGAGAATTCCCAGTACGAAGGCGACTACAATGGCCGTGAGGAAAGTATCTACAGATACTCCCGGCATAATGTGTGCTCCAATAACTACTGCGAAAGCAGTAACAATTACTTTGATTAAAAAAAGCATAATTTTCAGGTTTAGGAGTTTAGATTTTGATAGGTTAAGAGCAGTTACATAAAGAAATCAGGAAATGAAAAATTCGTTTACCCGTCATTGTTGCATGTATCATGCCCGGACGTAAAGCCATCTTCCACTAATTCATATTCAGCATATCCATGGCTTGCGATTTAAAAGACCCGGGATTAAAAATTGCGTTGAGAAAAACAATGATGGTTTTGGTGGCTCCTCTTTTCATGTTTACATATTGGCGGGCGACATCAGAACTTTGCTTTAACAGTTCATAATTACCCAAAAGTTTTACGTAGGTTTGTTCAAGCTCAGCTTTGTTTTTAACAGGGAAAGCGCCACCGTATGAAACAAGCTCTACAGCCTCAGCGAATTTCTCGTAGTTGGGGCCAAATACAACAGGCATACCAAAGGTAGCAGCTTCCAGCGTATTATGAATTCCTTTACCAAAACCGCCACCAATAAAAGCTACTGAAGCATACTGGTAGAGTCCTGATAACATACCCATCTGGTCAACTATCAAAACCCTGGCATCCATAAACGATTGCTCATCATAAGAAGAATACTTCACCACAGGTTTTTCAATTTGCTGCATAAGCTTATCAATATAGGCGGCATGAATTTCGTGTGGTACCAGGATGAATTTAATATCATTGGTGTCTTTGTTTATCAACGAAACAATCAGGTCATCGTCGGCAGGCCAGGTGCTTCCACCCATAAAGATCACCGAGCCCTGAATGAATTTTTCCACCTTTTCGAATGAAGGAGGATTTTTGCTGATTTCAAAAACCCTGTCGAAACGGGTATCTCCACTAACCACTACATTGCGAATATCAATTTCATACAACAAGCCCTGTGAAGATTTGTCCTACAAAAAAAAGTAAGTAATTT
>SLPR01000091.1 GCA_007131895.1 Bacteroidales bacterium
AGTCACTTTTCAAGTGATCAAACCTGCCTTCAACTCCCGAACCAAAAGCATACAGCTTTTTGACTCCATGATTTCGGCAGATTCCCTGAAACTCAAATGGTTTTTCTTTTATTTGTTTTAATAGCAACATCAGTAGATCAATGATTTTATCTTTACAAATGTACGAAAAATCAGCCTTTTATAACAACGTTAAAGTAGTTCTCAAAACTCTCCATTCAAAAAATTCACTCCCATACACGATACCAGTGCGGCGGTCTCAGTACGTAAACGATTTTCACCCAGCGATATTGCCTGCATCCCTTTGTCCATGGCCATCCGAACCTCCTCTTCATTGAAATCGCCCTCGGGTCCGATAAGGATCAATGCATCGGAACCTGCGCTGTAAACTTCCCGCAAAGGCACTTTCTGTCCGGGCGCGCAATGCGCTATATAGCCCGGGGTAGCAACATCAATGGTTTTCATAAAATCCTTGTACTTCACGGTTTCATTCAACACCGGAAGCCATGCACGTTGCGATTGCTTCATGGCGGCCACCAGGATTTTCTTTAACCGGTCGGGTTTTATAACCGAACGTTCTGACTGAGCACATATAATGGGAGTAATCTCCTCAATGCCGCACTCGGTGGCTTTTTCCAAAAACCATTCAAAGCGGTCAATACTCTTGGTGGGAGCCACGGCCATATGCAATCGAAAGGGTCGAGCCGGCTGCATCCGTTTTTCTTTAACCGATGCCACGGTATTTTTTGAACTCACCTCCAGCAGCACGGCCTCACCCATTCCTCCCGAGCCATCCACGAAACCTATCTCTTGTCCCGGCTTCAGCCGCAGTACCTTGGCACAATGGTGAGATTCTTCCGGCGAGAGTTGCACGATATCGGCTGCAGGGTTTTCGGTATAAAAAATATGCATAACTTGTATAGGGCATTAGAACATTCAAAAATTCAAACAATGTACTGCAAAGTTATGTTTGTTTTGCGAATTGTATCCGGCACATCTTTTTTTCTTAATTTCGGGAAAGATTTAATTTCAATACATGCAAAAACTTTTATCCATCCTCAATCACCGCGATTTTGTTTTATCACTGGCCCTGGTAGTGGGTCTTATTCTGGGCGAGCACACACGCCCGCTGGCTGAAATTTCTGTTTATTCTCTGGCGTTTGTAATGATATTTGCCACCACAGGTTTTAGTTTCAAAAGCTGGATTCCCATAAAAAATGCGCTGTATCCCCTTGCATGGTCCACCTTCCTGAATTTTATCCTTTTTGGGCTGGTACTTATTGGGCTTTCCTGGCTGTTCTTTTCTAATGATCCAGCTCATCCATACTTTCCCTATTATGTGGGTTTTATTCTGGTGGCAGCAGCTCCTCCGGGCCCCTCGGCCATCCCATTTGCCACCATGCTCAGGGGCGACAACAACTTCAGCGTAACGGGGGTTTTCGGACTTCATTTTATTGCCATGGTGCTCACACCGCTTATCCTGTTGATTTTTTTGGGGCAATCGCTCATCAACCCCATGAAGATTTTCAACATCATGGTACAGCTCATTGTCATCCCTCTCATAGTCAGCCGTTTTCTGCGCCATCGCAAAGTGCTTCCCACAGTAGAAAAATACAGGGATACGGTCATCAAATGGGGATTTTTCCTGGTAATTACACCTATCATGGGGATGAGCAGCAGTGTGTTTTTCTCCGAACCCGGAGTGGTGCTCATCATGTCGGTAATCTTGCTCATCTCCATGTACCTGCTGGGATTTCTCTACCATATCATCATGGCCAAAAGCGGTGCCAACCGGGCCATGATCATCAGCAGCACCTTTATGATGACCACCAAAAGCAGTGCCTTCTCGGCTGTGGCGGCTTTCACCTTTTTCCAGGGTGAGCCTATGATTGCTCTTCCCTCTGCCGTTGTTAGCGTGTTTGTAACGCTGTTTATCATTGCCTATTCGGCGTTTTTGAAATGGTGGGAAAAGTAAAAAAAAATCCCTTCATAAACCTACACACATGCTTCATTCTTAATCTGGAGAAACTCTATCAAACATATAATGGAGTTCTTTCTCATAGGAAAAAAACCATACCTTTATCGGGCTGTTTTCAAATTCTTATCAATAAAAAAAAGTTAACCATGAAAAAGATTTTATCCTTATTAGTATTGGTTCTTTCAGGTGCTCTGCAATTCCATGCGCATGCCGAAGGAACATTGTTGTTGCGCCAACCTGCGGTAAATGAGAGCCACGTAGTGTTTGTGTATGCCAACGATTTATGGGAAGCACCCCGTATCGGAGGCGATGCCCGGCGCTTAACCAGCAATGACGGTGCCGAAACCCACCCCCATTTCTCTCCTGATGGCAGCCTGCTGGCTTTCACAGCAGAGTATGACGGAAATACCGATATATATGTAATGCCGGCCCGGGGCGGACAGCCCAAACGCCTCACCTGGCATCCCGGTAACGACCAGGTGATGGGATGGACGCCCGACGGAAACCATGTGTTGTTTGTTTCTGCAAGGGAAGGAAGACCTACCATGGAATCTAAGTTTTATATAATACACAAGGACGGTGGCATGCCCACTGCCCTTCCCGTTCCCAGGGCTGCAAGCGGACAAATTTCTCCTGATGAAAACTACATTGCCTACCAGGAAGTAGGATTTGTTGATCCTGAGTGGAGAAACTATCGTGCTGGTCAAGCCAAGCCGATCTGGATACTGGATTTGGAAGATTATTCCTTGATCACTACTCCTCAAACCGATGGTGAGCGACACATGAGCCCCATCTGGCTGGGCAATGTAGTTTACTTTTTATCTGAACGTGATTTTGCCTCCAACATATGGTCTTTTGACCCGGCTACCGAAGAGTTAAAACAAGAAACTTTCCATACGGATTTTGACGTAAAAAACCTCAGTGCCGGAGCAGGTGTTATTGTGTATGAGCAGGGCGGAAGCCTTCACATCCTTGAGCCTGAAACGAATGAAAGCCGCAAACTCACCATCCATGTAAGGGCCGATTTCCCGGGGTCGCGCCACAGATGGGAAGACGTTAAACCCAACATGTTGCAAAATGCATCTCTTTCACCCACCGGACAGCGTGCCTTGTTCGAATATCGGGGCGACATTTTCACCGTACCCAAAGAACAGGGCGACTGGCGCAATATCACACGCACCAGCGGTGTAGCAGACCGGTTCCCCATCTGGTCGCCCGATGGCAGCCAGATTGCCTGGTTCTCCGACCAAAGCGGCGAGTATCAATTGATGATAGGCAGCCAGGATGGAATGACCACCCCCAGGACCATTGATTTACCCGACCCTTCTTATTTTTTCAGACCTGCCTGGTCGCCCGATGGCAAATACATCAGCTATACGGATACACATCTCAACCTTTACTTTGTGGATATCGACAGCGGTAAAGTCACGCTGGTGGATACGGATCGGTTTGTAAGACCCCAGCGCACCATGAACCCTGTATGGTCGCCTGACAGCAAATGGATAGCCTATGCCCACACGCTTGAAAACCTGTTTAAAGCCATTGTGGTGTACAATGTAGAAACCGGACAGCGCATTCAGGTTACCGATGGCATGGCCGATGCTATAACACCTGTATGGGATGCATCAGGCAAATACCTGTATTTCCTGGCAAGCACAGATTATGGGTTGAACACCGGCTGGCTCGATATGAGTTCCTACAACCAACCGGTAAACCGAGCCCTCTACCTGGTAGTGCTAAGCAAGGAAGATGCCTCTCCCCTGCTCCCCCAAAGCGATGAGGAGAAGAGTGATAAAAATGGAAAAGAAGAAGATAAAAATGATGATGCTAAATCCAAAGAAGTTACGGTGCGCATTGATGCAGAAGGACTTATGCAAAGAATTGTAGCGACAGACATCCCTCTTAGAAACTATCCGGGTTTGCTGGCCGGGCCCGAAAACAATGTATTTTACTTTGAAAACATCCCCCATCAACCCGGACAGAAGCTTCACCGCTATGATTTCAAGAAGCAGAAATCTGAAACATTCATGGACAATGTAAACGAGGCAGAAGTTTCACATGACCGTAAGTCGCTGCTTTACCGCAGCGGTTCCAACTGGGGTATCGTGGAAACTTCAGGGAAAGAGCACAAACCCGGTGACGGGAAACTGGCTTCCATCGACAATATACGTATGCGCATTGAACCTAAGGAAGAATGGAAACAGATTTTTCGTGAGGGATGGCGTTTACAGCGCGACTTCCTTTACGTGGACAACATCCATGGTGCGCCCTGGGATGACATATATGATTGGTACAGCCCCTGGGTAGACCATGTAAATCATCGCCGTGACCTGAATTATGTGGTTGAAATAATGGGTGGTGAAGTGGCAGTAGGCCATTCCTATGTCTTCGGGGGTGATCTGCCTGAAGTAGAACGCATCCCTGTAGGGTTGTTGGGCGCTGACTATGAAGTAGAAAACGGTTACTACCGTTTTAAGAAGATTTATACCGGTGAAGACTGGAACCCCGGACTGAAAGCCCCTCTTTCACAACCCGGGATTAATATCAATGAAGGAGATTATCTGCTGGAGGTCAACGGGATAGCTGTGGATGCCACAGAAAATATCTACCGGTATTTTGAAGCCACTGCCAACCGACAGACCCGCCTTAAAGTAAACAGTCGCCCGGTAGCTGAAGGTTCCAGGATGGTAACGGTTGTGCCTGTGGCCAGCGAAAACCAGCTTAGGATGATGAATTGGGTAGAAGAGAATCGCAGAAAAGTAGATGAACTTTCCGATGGTCAACTGGCTTATGTGTATGTACCCAACACCAGTGGTTTGGGCTATCAGTTCTTTAACCGGTATTACTTTGCCCAGCAAAACAAGCGGGGAGCTGTGATTGACGAACGTAACAATGGAGGTGGCTCAGCGGCCGACTACATGATAGATGTGATGAACAGAGAATTGCAGGGCTATTTCAACTCAAAAGCTGCTGACCGCAAACCCTTTACCACTCCCATGGCCGGTATCTGGGGACCAAAAGTAATGATCATCAACGAGCGTGCAGGATCAGGCGGCGACCTGTTGCCTTACATGTTTCGCAAATCAGGTATTGGCCCGCTCATTGGCACTACTACCTGGGGCGGACTGGTAGGTATCTGGGATACCCCGTCATTTATCGACGGTGGCCGTATGATGGCCCCCAGGGGTGGTTTCTTTGATACCGATGGTGAATGGGCTGTGGAAGCAGAGGGTGTAGCACCCGATATCAAGGTAGAACAAACACCCCGCGAACTCATTCAGGGCCGCGACCCACAGCTGGAAAGAGCTGTGGAGGAAGCTCTGAAACTTTTGGAAACAGAAGCCATTGAACATCAATCCGATCCCGAACCACCCGTAAGGTATCGCCGTCCGGAATGATTCCGGTAAAATAAGTGGCAAAGAATATTATCCCCGGAAAAGTTTTTTCCGGGGATATTTTTTTGGGGAGGGCATGAGCTGCAGTCATACCCACGCTGCGAAGTAAAACATGGGAATGGATGGAATAAAAAGTATCGCCCCGACCAAAAATTCATTATTCACAACCTTGCTTTGCATTGATTTAGCGAGAACTGAAACGATGTAGTCTTTTCCACACAGCAATTATGCATAGAGTGTCGGTTACAAACAGATTGTGAGGCACACTAAAACTCCTGTATGCTAAACCCTTCTATTAATTTACGGGCTCAATTATTTTCTTTGAACAAACAATAATTCATACTGTTTAACATCAAATTAACGATTGTTTCAATATCGGACATAGTGATTAACCGATGTATTGAAACATTTAAACAAAATACATTCAAATTATTTCAACTTAACAGTAGTATTATGAAAACATCTGCAATCACCGTGCTGATACTGTTATTTGCTGGTTTGGCAATACAGGAATCAAAGGCCTGCACCCGGGTTATGTACAAAGGTCCCAACAACACAATCCTTACCGGACGTAGTATGGATTTCAGCCTGGAAATCCCTGCCAATCTATGGATATTCCCAAGAGGGATGCAACGCAACGGAGAGGTGGGCCCCAACTCCATTGAATGGACTTCTAAATATGGAAGTATAGTGGCCAGCTCGTGGGATATTGCTTCGCCCGACGGGATGAATGAAAAAGGGCTAATGGCCAATTTGCTCTGGCTGGTTGAATCTGAATATCCCTCCTTTGACAAAAATGGTGACAAACCGGGACTTGCCATTTCGGCCTGGGCTCAATATGCATTGGATAATTTCGCGACGGTTGCTGAGGCTGTAGAGGTATTTGGCAAGGAAGAGTTTGCCGTGGTTTCTGATTTTATTCCGGGCACTGACAAATTTACCACCGTCCACCTTTCTTTGTCTGACGCAACAGGAGACAATGCCATTCTTGAATATATTAAGGGAAAACTGGTTATTCATCACGACCCTTCCTATATTGTTATGACCAATGACCCACCCTATGAGCAGCAGCTTGCCATCAACAGATACTGGCAGAATATTCCGGGCAGAATTTTCCTTCCCGGCACGGTATCCTCACCCGATCGTTTTACAAGGGCATATTTTTATATCAACGCCATTCCTCAAACCGATGACCCGAGAATTTCCGTAGCCAGCGTAATGAGTGTTGTGCGTAATGTTTCTGTCCCTTATGGTTTTGAGATCGAAGGTTTTCCTAATCTTTCCACCACCCGCTGGAGGGTAGTTGCCGATCATAAAAATCTGGTGTACTATTTTGAAACAGCTCTGACTCCGAACACTTTCTGGGTTGACCTTAAGAAAGTAGACTTCAGTGAAAATGCCAAAGTAAAGAAACTACCATTAATGAACCATGAAACCTACTCGGGAGAATCTTCGGACAAGTTTATTGAATCAAAACCTTTCAGTTTTCTCGGGCTCTGATCTTCAACAACCTTAATTCCGGGAATTACCTAACTGTATTTGAGGCTGTCTCAAAAGTGTCTACCGGTCGTTGAGTGGCTCAAGAAACTCACCTACCACTTGTCGAAACGACATCTGTTTATCAGTCATATATCCGCTTCAACAGGTGTTACAGTGAGCCAGTCGAACTGATCAGCATCCAGATTACAGCCGGCTTTTGAGACAGCCTCATGCCTTGAGTAGCGGCTAGGGATATAGCTCTATATCGTTTCCGTATCCAAAGCCAAATCATGCCCGGTTTAAGATTAAAAAGAATAATCCCTTTTTCACCCGAAAACCCAAAACAACCTTGTACTTTTGCATTTTCACAGAAACCGGGAAAACAAAAAAGTAATAAAAGTTGCGTCATTCTCAGAGGATAAAAAATATTAAGGGTTCGCCCTTTTTTGCCGGCTTTGTGCTGGCATTTGGCATTTTGTGCATCGGCTTTTCGGCCATTTTTGTTAAGCTGGCCGATGTACCCGGCTCGGTGGCGACTTTCTACAGGCTGCTGTTTGCTGCTATTGCTATTCTGCCGGTGTGGTTTTACAGAGGCATTAAAATGCCGGTGAGAAAAGATGTGCTGCTGATTCTGGCAGGATCCTTTTTCTTTGCTGTGGATTTGTTACTGTGGAATACAGCCATCCCGCTTACTTCGGCCGCTACTGCCACGCTTCTGGCCAACAACGCACCGGTATGGTTGGGTCTGATTACCGTTGTGGTGCTAAGGCGTAAACTCCCCGGAAAGTTCTGGTTGGGACTGTTGGTGGCTATGGTGGGACTCAACGTGCTTATCGGGATAGACTCCTGGCGAAGCATGCAGTTCAACACCGGCGACATGCTCTCCCTGCTGGCAGGTTTTTTCTATGCCCTGTACCTGATTTACACCATGGAGGTGCGCAAGCGGGTGAATACCATCAATTTCATGTCATTATCACTGATCTTTATGGTCATCATGATGTTTTTCACCACCTGGTTCATGGGGCATTCATTCACAGGTTATTCTTCCCAAACATGGATTTCGCTGACAGCCCTGGGGCTTATATCGCATTTTGGAGGCTGGATTTGCATCAACTATGCTTTGGGGCACCTCAAAGGGAGCAATGTATCGGTCACCCTGCTGGCCCAAT
>SLPR01000052.1 GCA_007131895.1 Bacteroidales bacterium
CGATTTGTTGTGGCTGCCGACCCTCAGGTGAAAGACCAGCTGGCGGCTGCCAGCTATGGTCCCTTGTTGCGTTTTAATAAATTTGCACGTGAAGCTCCTGTTATTGTTGCCATCATCGCAGAAAAGCCTAACTGGCTTTCACGAATCGGAGGAAATGTGAAGGATAAGGATTTTTACCTCATGGATATTGGTATTGTAGCAGAACACTTTTGCCTGCAGGCAGCAGATCTGGGTCTGGGTAGTTGTATGCTGGGATGGTTTGACGAACCGGCTGCCAGAAAAATCCTTAACGTGCCCGATAGCAAAAGAATCCTGCTGCTCATTACCCTTGGGTATCCGGCAAAAGAAAATCGCAGAAAAATCAGGAAGTCATCAGAGGAATTGTGGTCCATGAACAGTTACTAAAATGGAGCGGTGTCAGGGGGGCGGTTTCTGTTTCTGATATCTTTTACAATCCGTTGTAAATATTTCTGTTTCCATTGACGCATCCTTCGTAATACAGTTCTTGTAAATGCCGTTTTTTCGTATATTTACCGGCACAAAATTTTTTATCAATCCACAAAATTTTTAGTATGTCAACTCTGAAAAAACTTTTATTTATGGCTTTTGTACTTGCCCTTGCAGCCTGTGGCAATGAAAAGGAACAAACTACTGACGGGTTTATCTCCGAAAGGATGATAGAGCAAACCATTGATGAACTTTTGGCACAGCATGGCGACAGCCGTGTTGCCTGGATAAGAAAAGGGGTGCCTCAAGTGGCGGCACTATGGACCCAAAAAGATGGTTCAGGCGATGAATTCAAGGCTTTTTGCCTGGAGCATTTCATCAATGATGCAGATGGGCGTGATAACCTTTTTCAGTCTTTGTCGCGCAACTTTGAAGCCATCTGGGGGCATGGCAACCAGGTTACCATTGAGCTGAACAAACCTCTGAATCTTGATTGGGGCCCGCTGCAACCTGTAGATCTGCTGTTTGCAGGATATTCGGCAGGAGCACATTTCTATGATGATTTTTTCCAAAATAAAATAGCGTTTATTACCATTCTTAACTTTCCCTTCTGGTCACTGGAAGAAAAGTCTTCGATGGCTGAAAGCTGGACCCGCAAAGAGTGGGCTTATGCACGCATGGGGGATGTATTTATCTCCAGGGTACCGGCCAGGGTAAGCCAGGAAATATCAAGAATATCAACCGAAAGCGACAGCTATATTTCTGATTACAATATCCGGATGGATCAGCTGCGCGACGATGACAACCAGAAGCTTTTCCCTGATGGCATGAGCCTGATTACGCACTGGGGGCTGCGCGATGAAATAAAATCCAATTATGGGATGGAAGATGCGCTTCCCAAGCAGGAAATGATTTACCAGGTGATGCTTCGCATTATTCAGCAGGATATTCCCCAAATGGTAATCAATAACCCTGAGGTGCAGTGGAATCCTTATCAGAATATTGTTACCCGCGATGGACAAACACAGGACTTTGAAAGGGAGCCTGACACCCGATACCAGCAGTTGCTCAACAACTTTAATGCACATAAAGCATCAGATACCTACAACCCCAACTATCCCACTTATGTCGAAAGAGCTTTTGACCGTGGACTTGAATTGTCCCAGAAGGAGGTTGAAGAGTTGTTTGTGGAACTGGTAAGCTCCCCTTTATTGAAAGAGGTAGGTGCTTTGATTAGCCAAAGGCTGGGTCGGGATTTGCAACCCTATGATATATGGTACGATGGATTCAAGGTCAGAAGTTCCATTTCTGAGGAGTATCTTGATGAGCTGACACGCGGTTTGTATCCTGATGCGGCAGCTCTGGAGCATGACTTGCCCAATATTCTGGTAAAACTGGGCTATACCCGTCAACGTGCCGAATATATCTCCTCTAAGATTACCGTGGAGGCCTCGCGTGGTGCAGGACATGCATGGCCGGCCATGATGCGTTCGCAGCAATCGCGCCTGCGCACACGAATTCCTGAATCTGGCATGGATTACAAAGGATACAATATTGCCATTCATGAGCTTGGGCATAATGTGGAGCAAACCATCAGTCTGTATGATGTTGACTTTTATATGATGCGGGGTGTACCCAATACTGCTTTTACCGAAGCCCTTGCATTTATTTATCAGACACGTGATTTGAAATTGCTCAATATCAATGTTGACGAACCCAATGTTGAATATCTCAACACCCTGGACAAATTCTGGGGCAGCTATGAAATCATGGGTGTTTCGCTCGTGGATATGGCTGTATGGAACTGGTTGTATGCCAATCCTAATGCTACTGCACAGCAGTTGCGGGATGAAACCATCAGCATCGCCAAAGAAATCTGGAATCAGTATTTTGCCCCGGTTTTTGGCATCGAAGATCAGCCCATCCTTGCCATTTACTCACATATGATAAGCTACCCATTGTACTTGTCAGCATATCCACTGGGCAGATTGATAGAGTTCCAGATAGAGCAGCGCATACAAGGCAAAAACCTGGCTGATGAATCGGATCGCATGTTTACTGCAGGCTCTCTGATTCCACAGGAATGGATGCGCAACGCCGTGGGGCAACCCATTTCCAATCAGCCAATGCTCAATGCAGTGGAGGAGGCCCTGAGGAATTTATAGTATCAATACGCAATAGCCAGAATGCTGTTGCTGCAACATTAAAAGCAAACCCCGGCAGTTATCTGAAAACTGCCGGGGTTGTTTTTGCGCAGCTCAGGGAGCCGTGATTGTGTAATGATGATTCTTATTCCAGGATTATTTTTTCTACTATGGGCGGAAAATACCTGTATTCGAGTTCGTGGATTCTTTTTGCCAGGCTCTGTGGTGTGTCATGGGCAAATACCGGGCATTCGGCCTGGAAGATGATATCTCCCTGATCATACTTTTCGTTGACATAATGAATGGTGATGCCAGATTTTTTTTCTCCCGATTTTATAACTGCCTCGTGCACATGGTCGCCATACATCCCCTTCCCTCCAAAACGGGGCAGCAATGCAGGATGGATATTGACGATTCTGTTTTCAAATTGCCGGGTTAGCCATTGGGGAATCAACAGGAGGTAGCCTGCAAGGACAATAAAATGAATGTCAAACTGCCGCATAAGCTCCATTACCCTTTCCTCTGAGTTGCGAAAAGATTTATCCATTATCACGGATGGAACATTCTCCTTTTCTGCTCTTTTAAGTACATAGGCATCGGGATTGTTGCTTACTACCAGGGCAACCTCTATGAAATCGTGCCCTTTAAAATACCGGATCATGTTTTCGGCATTGGTACCGCTGCCGGAGGCAAAAATGGCAATTTTATAACCTTTTTTTATCATCATACATGATTAATTCGTGGTGTGTTCAGAAGGAATGGAGTTTGCCGGGGTATAAACCACTACCCTTGCTTTCTCAAAACTGTAGGCTATGGGAGACTGGTTCCACAGGAAAACCTGCAGGTAGGTGTTTCCATGACTGGTGTATTGATTATCCAGCTCAATCCTGACGCTAAAATCCTTGTTCCCTTCGGGTACTCCAAAGTTTTGCCATTCGAGCAGATTGCCCGACTCATCGTGCAATTCAAACACCACAAAAACTTCCTCCATGGCTACCTCCGGATTATGAAGCCTTATATCCAAATAATGCAAACCCGCTTTGATGGGCAAGTCTTCCAGTATGTTTCTGTATTCGCTTCGGACTCTTCGCCCCGAAGTGGCAGTGTCAGCCAGGATGGTATAGTTGAAAAAGTTGAAGAACAAGGAGTCGGGCATAAGAGCGGCTGAACTTTTAGCATTCACTTTTTCAAATGCTTCCAGCAAATCCTGCGGACGAAAATCTTTTCTTCGTTGAGCAAAGGGCTGCAATTGGAAATCTTCACCTATAGTGTAGATTTGCTGCTCTGCATCATAATAGAAGTTTTCATAAACCATTTCGCTGATATGTCCATTTCGGTCGAGCAGGGGAATAAAAGTTTTATCGCCGTTTGCAACCGGGCATAGAACAGTTCCTGCTGAAGTGGTGAGATGAGGTACTTCCAGAGAGTAATTTTCCGCCATAAAGCCCAACAGTGAACCGGCAAAATCGTTATGACTGCTGATGGTATGAATGCGCTCTGAGCTAATCAATGCGGGACTGTAAAGAATCAATGGAACATGATATTTCTTAAGAGCTTCACCTGTATTCATTCCGGGCATTGGATAATTGCCGGTTACAACAAAAATCGTGTTGTTATATCCACGACTTTGAGCATACTTTTCAAAAAACTGCCTTATCATATCGTCTGTAAAAATCGCTGACATGAGGTTTTCTCTTTTGCTTTGAAGGAAAACTCTGTCCTCATTATTGCTAATGGATGAAATCAGCCTTTCAAATTCCCTGTTGTAATGATCTTTGTTATCGAAAAAGAAGGGACTTTTCATGCTGCCTGTTTGAATAATATCGAATCTGGGCTGTTCATGACTGTGCACCCTGCTTTTGTAATAATAGTCCAGCAACGCTCTGTCGTTGTATCCCCAGAAGTAGTCATCCTCTCCAAAGAGAATCTTGTCATATTCTTCCGGAAATTCTCCGGCATCTGCCACAACATCCGTATTATTGAAGCTCAGGAATTTGTCTGTCGACTGAAACCATGTCCACTGACCTGTGAAATATGCCGTATTATAATTGTTGTGCTTCAGGATATTGAGGAGCGAGAAATGGTAAGGTACAATGGGTATGTGGGTGAACCCATTATCACCGTATGGCAGCCCACCCAGGATAGAAGGCAGTGTGTTCTGGTCTCTCTCTGAGGTGGAAAGAAAATGGTCCCAGTAGATTCCATTGCCGGACAATT
The DNA here is from genome assembly GCA_007131895.1 of Bacteroidales bacterium. Lineage (GTDB taxonomy): Bacteria > Bacteroidota > Bacteroidia > Bacteroidales > UBA7960 > SKVR01. The sequence goes on from SLPR01000052.1 coordinate 4,809, forward strand.
CTTCTAAAAACGGCATAAAAGACACCCCTTTGACCGGGTGAATAAACTGATCTCCAAGGCCTTCCACAATGATCATTACAATGTCGGGTTTTTCTGCAAGAACTTCCGGTGTAAAATACCTGCCCAGGCAATCCTCTTGCCTGAATTTTCTGAGCAACGGATATTCATCCGGCAATATATAGCTTCCTTCAACCCGTAAGCTATGGAAAAGTTCTATACCAGTAAGGCGGCTGGCTTTTCCGGTTATTTTGCCGGTCATGCAAAGGATGCCGGTTCTGGCAAAATGGTAGGGTTTGCTGATGCGGTAACCATTCTTGTTCAGAAAGGTAGTGTTCATTTTTAGTTCAACGGCAACAGGTACTGAAATCAGTAGCACAACAAGTACAACTTTTCCAACCACCGAAGAGAATAGAACTCTTTTCTTACTAAGCCACCACAGAAACCAGGAGCCCGCCAGTGATAAAACTATCATAGGAAGAATCCAGGCAGGCAGACTGATTTCGTTAAACGCCGCAAAATAAGCATTGCAAACAGAACAGTTGTGCGCGGCTGCATTGAGCAGTTGTGAAGTGGAAATAAAATATGCCTGAACGGGCGCAGAAAGCACATAGAACAAAATGCTGACCAAACCTATGATAATATTGGCCTTCCTTGTACTTTTCATTGCGATTAGGCCATAAGGGATGTAAAGAAATATTAGTATGCCACTGATAACAATGCCATCTGCTACAATCCCATTTAGTATATCGGTTGCATTACCCCTTCCTCCCATTGACAGTAAGCCCCAGGTGCGATAGAGCACTACAAAGCCATAATGAAGAAAAACAATACCGCAAAACTCAGGGAAAAAACGAAAAATTCTGGAAATAAATTTCATGTAAAAGGATGTTGTTAAATTGTGTTCTGTCAATAGCAGGTCAAAATTATGGAAAATTTTCTGTGTAAGCTTTTATGAGGGTAATTTTTAATATAAAACGTCCGATTTAAAGAGCGCCAGGTTAAAAACTGTCGGAATTTGACAAAACCCCATCTTTTTTGCCTTGATTTTGGCTTGTTGCAAACAAACGTTTGACGAAGTTGTAATAGTCAGATATTCAGCATGTAAGGCGTCTCCCGGAAAATTGTTCAGGTAGGGTTCAGATTCTTTTTAATATGCAATGCAAAGAGTAGTAAATCAGTGTATTATAGACAATTAGCAAAAAATCAGTAAAAAAAAGTTGTTTATGATGATTATAATATTTTTCTTTGCAGTCTGTTTAACAAAAAAAGGAGAAAATATGTCTGACATTTCAACAAGAGTAAAAGCTATCATTGTTGATAAGCTAGGAGTAGATGAAAAAGAAGTAACCCCAGAGGCAAGTTTCACAAACGACCTTGGCGCGGATTCTTTGGATACCGTTGAGCTTATCATGGAGTTCGAAAAGGAATTCAACATTGCTATTCCTGATGATCAAGCTGAAAAAATCAGCACTGTAGGTGATGCGATTGCTTACATAGAAAACAACAATAAGTAAAACTTAAGTAGTTTTAAATGGAACTCAGAAGAGTAGTCGTAACAGGATTAGGCGCTCTTACACCCATAGGCAATACCGTTCCGGAATACTGGAACGGATTGCTTAATGGTGTCAGTGGAGCCGGTCCGATCACCAGATTTGACAGTTCAAAGTTTAAGACCCGGTTTGCCTGTGAATTAAAAGGATTCGATAGTCAGAATCACTTTGACCGCAAGGAAGCGCGCAAGTATGACCGCTTTGCGCAGTATGCACTTGTGGTTGCTGAAGAGGCTATGAAAGATTCAGGACTGGATACTTTTCAATATGATCAGGACAGGGTCGGTGTAATTTGGGGTAGCGGTATAGGTGGTCTGGATACTTTTTTGAAGGAAGTTATGGATTATACCAAAGGAGATGGTACACCCAGATTCAGTCCTTTTTTTATCCCCAAAATGATTGCAGATATTGCCGGCGGCAATATCTCTATCAAATATGGCTTCAGAGGTCCTAACTTTACCACTGTTTCAGCATGTGCTTCCGCTGCCAACGCATTGGTTGATTCACTCAACTATATCCGTTTGGGAAAGGCTGATGTATTTATCTGTGGTGGTTCTGAGGCCGCAGTTAATGAAGCCGGGTTGGGAGGATTCAATGCACTGACAGCTCTTTCTGTCAGGAATGATGATCCTGCCACTGCTTCCCGTCCTTTCGATAAAGACCGCGATGGTTTTGTACTGGGAGAAGGGGGAGGAGCCCTTGTATTTGAAGAATTGGGGCATGCCCTGAGAAGGGGTGCCAAAATATATGCCGAGGTAATTGGCGGAGGCTTGTCTGCCGATGCTCATCACATGACAGCCCCCGATCCTGAAGGTCGTGGAGCCCGGAAAGTGATGCTGAATACCCTGGAAGATGCCGGGATTCAACCTGAAGAGGTTGATCACATCAATACCCATGGTACATCTACACCTCTGGGCGACATCGCTGAACCCAAGGCTATCGTTGAACTTTTCGGAGAACATGCCAAAAAAATCAGCATCAACTCTACCAAATCAATGACAGGTCACTTGCTCGGTGCTGCCGGTGCTGCTGAGGCTATTGCCGCTATTCTCGCCATCAAATATGACATAGTGCCACCCACTATCAATCATTTTACCGATGACCCCGAGATCCCTCAGCTGGACTTTACTTTTAATAAGCCTACCAAGAGTATTGTTAACATTGCTTTGAGCAATACATTTGGTTTTGGCGGACATAATGCCTGTATTGCTTTTAGAAAATATACAGAATAACTTCTGATTATATTTTGGTCTCTTTTAGTTCTCTTTTCAGAAAAAAAGACTCCGGAGATGAAAAGCTCTCCGAAGCAATAAAGAACATTTTTGGCTTCAGGCCCAAAAATCTGGCGCTATACAAACTGGCTTTCAGGCATAAATCTATGTCCACGCCCGGAAGCAACGGATTCAGGCACAGCAACGAAAGATTGGAATATCTTGGCGATGCTGTGCTTGGCTCTTGTGTAGCCGATTTTCTTTTCAAAAAATTCCCCTATAAAGACGAAGGGTTCCTTACTGAAATCCGTTCGCGCATTGTTAGCCGGCAAAATCTTAATGCGCTCTCCCGCAAATTGGGAGTTGACAAACTGATTCAAACCAACAGGGAAAATCTCTCTTTAGGCACTTCCATTCTTGGGGATGCCTTCGAAGCATTCGTA
>SLPR01000298.1 GCA_007131895.1 Bacteroidales bacterium
CAACCCCACTGTGAACATCAGCATAGCAGGCTCCGGAGCTATTCATCATACAGAACAAGATTTTCATTTTAACAAAGAGTAGCATCCCATAACCTGCATTTCTTTTTTGGCGCAAGCAGCCCCCTTCATTACTGTTTATCAAATTGCCTTCAATCTTTTGGGTTTGAAGGCAATTTGGTTTTTGTCTGTTAAAAATATCCTTCAGGGGTAACAACATATTTTTTAACTTTGAGGTCGGTTTTTTACCGGAAAATCATTTCAGGCAGCTTATTACAGAAACAGCTGCTCATAGCATTTCCGGCAATAAGCATTTTCCCGGAAAGGGTGCAAGACACATGATTTTAAACCATTAAACAGATTCAAAATGAAGAAAAACGTTTTTTTTACAGCTTTGTTATTGGGGTTTTTCTGCAGCTGCGGATTATCAACAGCCAACAACCAGGGCGAAGAAATCCATGAAACAGAAAATCGCCAAAGGGTACTTTTATCCACCTCTCATGGCGACATTACCATAGAACTTTACAACGAGACTCCGCTGCACCGTGACAACTTCCTTAAGCTTGCAGAAGAAGGTTTTTATGACGGGACACTTTTTCACCGGGTCATCAAGGATTTTATGATTCAGGGGGGTGACCCACACTCCAGGGATGCCGAACCTGGTGAAAGACTGGGCGTAGGAGGCCCGGGATATACCATTCCTGCTGAATTTGTGCAGGGAAAATTTCATCATAAAGGTGCCGTAGCAGCTGCCAGGCAAGGCGACCAGGCAAACCCCAGGAAAGAATCCTCAGGCTCACAGTTTTACATTGTACAGGGCAGAATCGTTCCATCTCAGGAACTCGACATGATTGAGCAGAGAGCCGGGAAAGCTTTTTCCAATGAGCAGAGGCTGGCTTATACCACCGAAGGAGGTGTCCCACATCTTGACGATGAATACACTGTGTTTGGGAGAGTGATAAAAGGGATGGAAGTGATTGACCGGATTGCATCTTTACAGACAGATGGGGCCAACAGACCGCTGGAAGATGTTTCAGTGACCATGACAATAGTGCAATAACAATCTGATTATCCTTAACAGGGTATGCCCGCATGAAACAAAGCAAACGTGCACAAACGTTCACATCGCCGGGCAGAATAGTAAACCATTTTAAGATTTGAGATGAGAGAAAAAATAGAAGAATTACTGATTGAGGTTGAGGGGTTTCATGCAGAAAATCCCGCTGCAGTAGAGGATTTCCGCATAAAAATGCTTTCCAAAAAAGGATTGATCAGCGAGTTGTTCAACGACTTCAGGACCCTCTCACCGGAAGATAAAAAGGTGGTGGGGCAGCAGCTTAATGCATTGAAAACAAAAGCCCTTGAGAAAGTCAACACGCTGAAAGAGCAAATGGAAGAAACGATCAATCAGCAGAAAGCCTCCGGCAAGTATCCTGACCTGAGTCTTCCGGCAGATTTTGCCTTGTCGGGAAGCCGGCACCCCATATCCATCGTGCGCAACCAAATCAACAGCATTTTTGAAAAAATCGGATTTGTCATCTCAGAGGGCCCGGAAATAGAGGACGACTCGCACAACTTTTCGGCATTGAATTTTGCAGAGGAGCATCCGGCAAGGGATATGCAGGATACTTTCTTTGTGGAAAAAAATCCTGATATCGCACTACGCACTCACACCTCTTCGGTACAGGTCAGGGTAATGAAAAACCAGCAGCCCCCCATCAGAACCATCTCTCCGGGAAGGGTTTTCCGCAATGAAGCCATTTCTGCCCGCGCCCATTGTATTTTTCACCAGGTAGAAGGTCTCTATATTGACAAAGGCGTTTCCTTTGCTGACCTGCGCCATGTGCTGGATCATTTTGCCAGGGAATTTTTTGGTGCAGATGCACGAATCCGTTTGCGTCCCTCCTACTTTCCCTTTACTGAGCCCAGCGCAGAGGTAGATGTTTCCTGCCCCTTTTGCAAAGGCAAAGGTTGCAATATCTGTAAAGGATCGGGATGGGTAGAAATCATGGGTTGTGGCATGGTTGACCCCAATGTGCTCGAAAATTGCAATATCGACAGCAAGGTTTATTCAGGATATGCTTTTGGAATGGGAATAGAACGTATTACCATGCTCAAGTACCTGGTAAATGATTTGAGACTCTATTTTGAAAATGACGTGAGATTTCTAAGGCAATTTTCTTCAGCCCACTGATGACCTCAATTATGTAATATCGGATTTTGCTGTTGGCGGCTATTTTTTAAAAAACCATACAATTCTCATGTTAGATTTATTGATTTTAATTACAATTGTATTTTCAGCCATACTATGGGTTTGGGCAGCATACGATATTAATAAAACAAGAATTAGATTTAAAGTAACCCAACTATGGCTTCTTCTTGTATTTATTTTTCCTGTATTAGGACCCATAATGTATTTTCAGATGAAAAGAAAGCGAAAACCCAATCGATTTCCGACAAAAAGAATATCCGGAATTGCCTGAAAAAAATCTTTGCCCCGAAAGATCATCAGGTCCCATGAAAAGCTTTCAAAAGGCAGTCTGTTTCAGGCTGCCTTTTTTATTTTGTTTCAAAACAACGATAAATGTTTTGAAAAAAATTCCTCCCCCTGTAACTTTCCCCTCCCCCTTCACGTCATAAAACTGAAACAACAGAAATAATCCACAAAAAACTGATTGGTTATGGAAAAAAAAACTTATAATTTACCCATTTTCATTGCACTGCTGGCAACAGCACTCATGCTGCAGTCATGTGTTTATGATGTAAATGCCATAAAAGGAAACAAAAACATTGTAACCGTTGAAAACAACCTGGCACCTTTTGAATCGCTAAAGATATCAGGCATTTTTAAGGTGCATCTTACAGAAGGAAGTTCTCCTTATATAAAAATCGAAACAGATGAAAATATCCAAGAGTATATAACTGTAGAAGTTCGCAACAACACCTTGTATCTGGGCATGGACAAAGGCAGCTACGACCCCTCCCGACTGGAAGTTTATATTACTGCCAACCCATTGAAAAAGATTGACATATCAGGTGCTGCCAGCCTTACTTCTGAAACCATCCTGACCGGAGAAACCCTTATGATTATAACAAGTGGTGCCAGCAATGCAGATATTGAAATACAATCAGAAAAGCTTAAAACCCGTGTGTCCGGGGCGGGAAAAATCAACATCCGTGGAGAAACCAGCCAGCATGACATCCAAATCAGTGGAGTTGCCTCCATTAACTGCCGCGAGCTTTACACAGAAAAAACCAAATTATCTATCAGTGGAGCAGGATCAGCAAGAGTGCACGCAACTGAATCCCTCGATGCAACTGTAAGCGGAGTGGGTTCTGTCCGATACTCGGGTGACCCTGAAAATGTGCGCACCAGCACTTCCGGAGCAGGGAGCATTAAACCTGTATAAAACCATCGTTCATATATCAGAAAACAAGAAAAATCCCTTTAGCAACCATGATTACTAACTTTTTAAAAAGCACAAACATGAAAACTTTACATGCAATAAAAACGACTCTTTTGTTACTTTTCGCGGCTCCCCTTTTGCTATCCGCCCAGGAGGTAAGCCAGGTAAGAGAAACCGGCCCATTTTCAGCCATCGACGCCGGAAGTATTTTCAAAATTGAACTCATTCAGGGAGAAAACCATTTTGTGGAGATAACCAGTAGTGAAAATCATATGGAGAATATTACCACACGTGTAAAAAACGGTGTTCTCCAGCTGAATTTCACAGGCTCGGCAAGGAATGTCAAAGCTTCGGTTACCATTATCACTCCCGAAATCAACAGCATCAAACTTAGCGGGGCAGTTTCTCTCACCGGTACCAACGTTATTGAAAGCCCCTCGCTGGAATTAAACCTTTCCGGAGCCACCTCTGCAACCCTTGAGGTAAACACCGGCGAGCTGGACACCAAACTCTCCGGAGCTGCCAACCTCACCATTTCTGGAACAGCAGAAAACCACACCGCAAGCGCCAGTGGAGCCTCCCAGATAAGAGCACAGCAACTCAATACCCTGACTACCAATGTTAAGGTAAGTGGGGCCTCCCATGCAAGGATTAATGCCAGCGAAAAAATTGATGCAACTGCCAGTGGAACATCCAAAGTATCCTATGACAAAGAGCCCGCTTCTGTAAAGGTAAAAACATCAGGTATGGCTTCCATTAACGGCACCCAGGCGCATCTGATCGAAGAATCCTATTCCGGAGATACAACAAGAATAAGGATTGGAAGCCGCGACCTTGTCATTATTGATGATGAGGGTAAAGATAAGATGCGCATACAAAGAAGAGGCAGATCTTTTCGCAATAACTGGTCAGGATTCGAGCTGGGTATCAACGGCTATCTTTCCCCCTCCAACGACCTTAACCTGCAGGGAGATGCCGAACTTATTGACCTTAGGTATGAAAAATCGGTTATTGTAAACATCAACTTTTTTCAGCAAAGCTTCCCGCTTATCAAAAACAACCTAGGGGTTTATACCGGTGTAGGATTGTCTTTCAACAATTACCGTTTTGACAACCAGACACGTATTGTTCATAACAGGGAAGGCCTCACATTTTTTGAAGATGAGAACCCCATGCGCAAAAACAAACTTACCCTCACCTGGATTACTGTGCCTCTGATGCTGGAATTACAAACCGATGGCCGGAAGCGTTCTGAAAGATTTCACATGGCCGGAGGTATGGTTTTGGGAACACGCATCGGTACGCACACCAAATATGTTTACGACGACCAGGGTAAAAAACGCAAGGAAAAGGACTACAACAACTTCCATGTTCCTCCTTTCAGGTTTGATCTACAGGGAAGAATCGGATGGGGAAGAGTTAATCTTTTTGCCAACTACTCTCTCAACAGTTTGTTCCTTGCAGACAAAGGACCAGAACTATATCCTTTTAGTGTAGGAATCAGATTGGTTAACTGGTAATCAACTAACCACTAATGCAAAAAGGGTGCTTTGAGGCACCCTTTTTTTTTGTTCATGAAATATGGAAGTTATTAAATATCTTCCTTTTCTTCTTTGTGCGAAACAATTCTTAAGGTATCGTGTGCAATCACCAGTTCCTCGTTGGTAGGAACCACCATCACTTTTACTTTTGAATCATGCTTTGAAATCATATCAAGCTTTCCGCGCAAGCCGGTATTCTTTTCCGAATCGAAATTCACACCCAGAAATTCCAGACCTTTACAAATGATTTCTCTGGTTTCAGGCCCATTCTCGCCAACTCCCCCGGTGAAAACAATCATATCTACTCCACCCATAGCGGCCGCATAAGCTCCAATATATTTTTTAATGCGGTAGAAATACATTTCAAGAGCAAGGTCAGCTCTCTTGTGACCTTCTTTCCAGGCTGCAATTTCAATATCTCTCATATCTGAAGAAACACCGGAAACACCCAGCATACCACTCTTCTTGTTGATAAGGTTATTGGCATCTTCAAGAGAAAGTCCTTTTTTCTTCATGATATAAAGCAGTGCGCCCAGATCGAGGTCTCCAGTGCGGGTGCCCATGATAAGACCTTCTACAGGAGTAAGACCCATCGAAGTGTCAACTGACTTGCCGTTTTTGATGGCGCAGATGGAAGCTCCATTTCCCAGGTGACAAGTAATGGCTTTCACATTGTCGCGTCGCATAAACAGGGCATCACAGGCGGTCTGGAACACAAACTTGTGGCTGGTGCCATGAAAACCGTAGCGGCGTATTTTATCATTCTCGTACAATTCATAAGGCAAAGCATACATATAGGCATGCTGTGGGATTGTCTGATGGAATGCGGTATCAAAAACAGCTACCTGAGGAACCTGAGGCATCAGCTTTTCCATGCTTACAATACCATTGAGGTTGGCAGGGTTGTGCAGAGGTGCTAATTCTATAACATCTTCAATATTTTTCTTCACATCGTCTGTTATCAATGCACTGGCACTGAAATTTTCACCTCCATGAGCCACACGGTGCCCTACGGCCAGAATTTCTTTCACATCACCAATCACACCATAGTCAGGATCAAGCAACACCTTAAGAATCAAATTGATTCCGGTTTCATGGTCAGGTATATCCTGGATCAGGAAATAATTGTCCTTGGCTTTAGCCTGGTGTTTGAGCTCGCTGTCTTTCAAACCTACTCTTTCGAGCATACCTTTGGCCAGCAATTCAGCATTGTTGGCCATGTTAATCATCTGATACTTAATGGAAGAACTTCCGCAGTTAAGAACTAAGATTTTCATTCTGTAGCTTTTTTTTAAAAAATGTTATATTATCTGTAAACAATTATTTTCCTGCAGCCTGGTTGACGGTAATGGCGACGAGACTTACAATATCTTCCACTGAGCATCCTCTTGAAAGGTCATTAATGGGGGCAGCCATACCCTGTAATACCGGGCCCACGGCTTCAGCACCGGCCAGTCGCTGCACCAGTTTATAAGCAATGTTCCCTACTTCAAGGGTAGGAAATACCAATACATTGGCTTTGCCTGCTATTTCGCTGTCAGGAGCCTTGCTTTTTCCGATAGCGGCTACGATAGCGGCATCAGCTTGCAATTCTCCGTCAATTTTAAGGGAGGGTTCCATTTCTCTGGCCAGACGTGTAGCTTCGATTACTTTATCGCACATGGGATGCTTTGCACTCCCTTTGGTGGAAAAGCTAAGCATGGCCACCCGGGGCTCTAAACCGGCAATGGCCCGGGTAGTGCGGGCAGTCATAACGGCTATCTGGGCAAGCTCTTCAGCAGTGGGATCCGGGTGAACGGCACAGTCTGCAAAAACGATGATTCCGTCGTCTCCCCATTGCTTGTCGGGCATTATCATAATAAATGCACCAGAAACAACACTGATTCCCGGTAAGGTTTTTACTACCTGAAAAGCCGGACGTAAAACATTCCCGGTTGCATTCTGTGCTCCGGCAACCTCTCCGTCAGCGTCACCGTTTTTTATCAGCAGGGTGGCAAGATACAATGGATCTTCAACAAGTTTGAAGGCATCCTCCCTGCTCAAACCCTTACTTTTCCGGATCTCAAAGAGCATGTCAGCATAAAAATCCTTCTTCTCGTGGGTTACCGGATCTATGATTGTCGCTTTGGAAATGTGTTCCAGTCCGGAAGCCGTTGCCATATTCTGGATTTCAGATACATTCCCCAACAAAATAATTCGGGCAATCCCATCCCTGAGGATTTCATTGGCAGCTTTTAACGTTCTTTCCTCTGTACCTTCAGGCAAAACGATACATTTATCATGCTTTTTTGCTTTCTCTTTGATCGATGTTATCAGATCCATTTTTCACGCTTTTACGGTTAAAATTAATTGACTTTCAAGGGGCAACAAAATTAGAATTTATTTGTGTGCATTCAAAGCGCAAAACCCTGATTTTTTAAACAACTGCCATGCTTAACTTAAATTTAGTTGTTAATCGCCTAACAATGCATTTTTTGCATAGCTAATCCGCTCCTAAACATAGATTAATTTTTCCATCATAACAGCCTTCAACATAAAAACCATTAAACTAAGGAGGCAAAATGATTGTAATCCTGCTTTTAAGCTAAAAATATGCTTTACCTTTGCAAAAAAATAATTGTTTGGAGAACGGAGGATGAAATATCCGATACCAGAAGGTGCTGAATCGTTGAACCGCTGGATCAAAAATTTTGCATAGCCATAAAACAAGTAAAGGAAAGAGGTTGAACCTCTGGATCGTTTGATACAATTTGAATGATGGAAAAAAAGAATGGTATTTTCAGTCTTGATTGGTTGCCAGTCTTCGTGTATCTCATGATGTTGTCACTTAGCACTGCAGCATTGGCAGGCAATTCATACAGTTTTTCAACAGATGAGTTTCAACCATCTGCTGAAGAGATGGCTGTGCCCTTGAAGGAACCACAGGCGGGGAGCGAAGTTTTCGGAAATCACGAACTTCCTGCCACTACTCCTTTCGTAATGGAACACCGCCATAAAGACGAATCAGGAAAATACGTAACCCTTTGGATTATCTTATCCATCCTGCTGCTGAG
>SLPR01000472.1 GCA_007131895.1 Bacteroidales bacterium
AACATCAGTATTATAATCTAACGGGGTATTTTTTATTGGTTTTTTTGTTAGTTAATTATTTAGTAATCAGTTAAGTTTTGTGTCTGCATGGTTTTATCCCGGTGCAGAACATTGCATAAAAAAAATGATGTATGAATATCGTTCAGGAGAAAAAAAGCGAACTTACAGAAAATTTGAAAATTCAGTTAACGGCTGAAGACTACCAGGAGAAAGTTGACAAGGCATTGAAAGATATGCAGAGAAAAGCCCAAATGCCCGGCTTCAGACCCGGAAAAGTGCCTTTTGGGATGATTAAGAAAATGTATGGTAAAAGCGTACTCGTTGAAGAGGTCAATAAAGTCCTTGTTGATGCCTTATATGAATACATTAAAGAAAAAGAAATTAATATTTTAGGAAACCCATTGCCTGACAATGAGAAAACCAGGGAAATTGACTGGGACAATCAAACTGAATATGAGTTTGTTTACGAAATTGCTATTGCGCCCGAAATAAATCTTGAACTGTCGGAAGAAATAGCTGTTGATTACCATAAAATAAAAATTGAAGATAAAACGGTTGATGAAACCATCAACGATATCCGCAAAAGATACGGAAGTATGTCCAGCCCGGAAATCTCAGAAAGCGAAGACGTTTTGTTTGGCGAGTTTGCTGAACTCGATGGTGACGGCAACATAATTGAAGATGGTTTAAAAAATAAATCCAATCTCTATATTCAGTACATTAAAGATGAAGAAACAAAAGCTTCTCTTATCGGATTGAAAAAAGATGACAATGTTGATATTGACCTTGTTAAATCTGTAGAGAATGATTCTGAGATGGCCGGCATGCTTGGCGTAAAAAAGGAAGAGTTGGAACAGTATGGCAAAAACTACCGTTTTACTGTAGAAAGAGTATCCAGAATGCAGCCATCCGAATTGAATGAAGAACTCTTTAAAAAGGTTGCACCTGATGCAGAGATCAAGGACGAAGCAGCATTCAAGAGTTTTATTGCAGAGCAGCTTCAAAAGCAATACCAGGCTGATGTAGATAAAAATTTCAAAAATGAAGCGATAAAAACTTTGCTGGCTAAAGCCAACCTCACTTTGCCTGAAGATTTTCTCAAAAGATGGCTTATTGAATCCAACAGAGACAATAAAGAAATTACCCCTGAACAAGTTGAAAACGAATTTGTTTCATTTGCAGATTCTTTTAAATGGCAATTAATTGAGAACCATTTGATTAAAAAGCATGAGATCGAGGTACAGCATGAAGAGGTTTCTGACTACCTGAAAAAATACATGCGTCAGCAACTCAGACAATACGGTCAAATGGACCCAGAGGAAGAGGTGCTCAATGATTTTGTGAAAAGAATCGCTTCCAACCAGGAAGAACTGAAAAAAGTCTACGATCAGCTTTTTGAGGTAAAAGTTCTCGAACTTCTTAAAAGTAAACTTAACCTTAATGAAAAGGAAGTTACCTTTGATGAGTTTGTCAACGAAATGACAGAGAAATACAAAAACAAAACCCAAGCGTAAAAAACACCTTTATGATTCCAAAAAACGAGTTTAATAAATATGCCACAAGGCATTTGGGTATCAGCAGTACTACTTTGCACAACTATACCTCGGTTTATGGCAACTACATAAGCCCCACCATTATTGAAGAGCGACAACTCAATGTGGCTACTATGGATGTATTCAGCCGTCTCATGATGGATCGGATTATTTTTCTTGGTGTGCCGGTAAATGATTATGTTGCCAATATCATCCAGGCTCAGCTGCTGTTTCTTGAATCGGTTGATTCAAAAAAAGATATCCAGATCTATCTGAATACCCCCGGTGGTTCTGTTTATGCCGGACTGGGAATATACGATACAATGCAGTATATTGCTCCTGATGTTGCCACCATTTGCACAGGTATAGCTGCCTCTATGGGCGCGGTGCTGCTTTGTGCCGGTCAGGAAGGGAAAAGAACTGCTCTGAAACATTCGCGCGTTCTTATTCACCAGCCAATGGGCGGTGCCCAGGGACAGGCAAGTGACATCGAAATTACTGCCCGCGAAATTCTTAAGCTTAAGCAAGAGCTTTATGAAATTATTGCAAAGCATTCCAAACAAGATTATGACAAAATCTATAAAGATTCAGACCGCGATTACTGGATGACCGCAGAGGAAGCCCTGGAATACGGCATGATTGATGAAGTTCTTTCTGCTTCAAAGAAAAATGTGTAATTACTCATTTTTCATTTTGTTTACCTTTGAGGCTTTGCGCTAAAAGAAATTTCGTCGTTGAGCTTGCAGAAATTGCCCGGGAAATCCGTAATGTAGTTCAACCTGCTCAATGACAATTTTTGATTTTTAATTCGTAAGCCTCCTTATTACTATTATTTGATATGTCAAAAGACACAAGAAAATGCTCTTTTTGCGGACGTGAAGGTAAAAGCGTTGATATGCTTATATCTGGCATCAATGCACACATCTGTAATCGCTGTGTTGATCAGGCACAGCTTATCGTTGCTGAAGAGCAAAAATTGAAAAAGAAGGAAACAATTCCTTCTTTTAAACTGCTTAAACCTGCAGAGATCAAATCTCACCTCGACCAATACGTAATTGGCCAGGATGAAGCCAAAAAGGTACTTTCAGTTGCTGTGTACAATCACTACAAAAGAATAGGAAAATCTTTGACTACCCCGGTTACGGGGCTGAATACATCTCAAAAAGATGATGAGGTAGAAATAGAAAAGTCAAACATTGTTCTTGTGGGTGAAACGGGAACCGGTAAAACTTTACTGGCTCGTACCATTGCCAAAATGTTACAGGTACCATTTTGTATTGCAGATGCTACTGTGCTTACAGAAGCAGGTTATGTTGGTGAAGACGTAGAGAGTATCCTTTCCAGGTTGTTGCAGGTGGCAGACTATGATGTGGCAGCTGCCGAAAGAGGGATTGTTTTTATTGATGAGGTAGACAAAATTGCCCGTAAGAGTGACAATCCATCTATTACCAGGGATGTCTCAGGTGAAGGGGTGCAACAGGCATTGCTTAAGATTCTGGAAGGTTCAGTGGTAAGTGTGCCACCCCAGGGCGGAAGGAAACATCCGGAGCAAAAAATGGTGCAGATAAACACCCAGAATATTCTTTTTATCTGCGGGGGGGCCTTCGATGGAATTGAAAAACGTATTTCATCACGCTTACAGACCAATGCAATAGGGTATAGTGTCAGCAAAGAACAAAAAGCTCTTGACAAGGATAATATGCTGCAATATATTGCTCCTCAGGACCTGAAAAGTTTTGGGTTAATTCCGGAGCTTGTTGGCCGTATGCCTGTTTTGTCATTTCTGAATCCTCTTGACAGTGTAGCTTTGAGACGCATCCTTACCGAGCCCAGAAATGCTCTAATCAAACAATATAATAAACTGTTTGAGCTGGATGACATAAAGCTGAAGATTGATGAAGAGGTCTATGATTTAATCGTTGAGAAAGCAGTGGAATTCAGGTTGGGGGCAAGAGGATTACGTTCGATATGCGAAATGATTATGCTTGATGCCATGTACAATTCACCTTCGGGTAAAAAAGCAAATCAACAGGTTCATATTACCATCGATTATGCCCGTAACCAGCTTAATTCCAGCAAACCTGACAGGCTCAGAGTTGCATAAATTATTTGGAATTTCAACAAAATATTTGTAATTTAAGCACCTGTTTGGCAGGTGCTTTTTTTTGGCATATTATTTGAATAAATCATTCAGTAAAAGATCTGAAAGATCTGCTATTGACACTTTATTGACTAGTCATGTACAGCCTTTATAAAAAATATTTTTTCCTTCTTTTCATCAACCTATGGCTCCTGCTGCCGCAGGCAGTAAGCCAGGAAAATTCCGGTCGTACCCATCGGGCAACAATCCATAATGGTGATACCATACCTTACATTGAACTTCCTACCATTCGCTTTTATGCCCCTAGGGTTTTTGCCAACCGTTTTGAAGAGGCAAGGTATCTGCGGCTGGTTCGAAATGTAAAACGTGCTTATCCATATGCCCGACTTGCCGGAATAAAGTTTGAAGAATACAATGAAATGCTTTCGAAGATAGATTCTGATTCCGAAAGAAGGAGGAAAGCCAAAGAAATTGAACAGCAAATAAAAGATGAATTTGAAGGGGAACTCAGAAAATTGACCATCTCACAGGGGCATATTCTGATAAAACTTATCGACAGGCAAACCCAGCATACCTCCTATGAGGTTCTGAAAGATTTCAGGGGTAGTTTTACTGCTGTTTTCTGGCAGTCTTTTGGCAGGATATTTGGCTATAATCTAAAAACGGAATACGACCCTTATGGTGAAGATAAACTCATAGAGGAGATAGTACAAATGATCGAACATGGTGCCATTTGATTAAACCTGCAGAATCTTCATAACCCTTTATTTCCCTCTTCCCTGCACAATAATAAGCACTGTGTGAATGAGTATCTTAAAGTCAACTGCCAGCGACATGTTCTCGAGATAAAGCAAATCATATTTCAATCTTTCTATCATCTCCGGAACGTTTTCAGCATATCCATATTTAACCTGTCCCCATGATGTTATGCCGGGTTTAATTTTTTGCAGCAGCTTATAGTGAGGTGCTTTTTGAACTATCAGATCAATATAATACTGCCTTTCTGGCCTGGGGCCCACCAGCGACATATTTCCCAGGAGCACATTGTAAAATTGAGGTATCTCATCAAGTCTTACCTTGCGCATGAAGCTGCCAAAAGGAGTTATACGGGGGTCATCCTGGCAGCTTAATTGAGGTCCGTTTTTCTCGGCATCTACATACATGGACCGGAACTTGTGCATCAAAAAAGGTTTCCCGTTTATGCCTATACGTTCGTGCGAATAAAACACAGGCCCAGAGGACGAAAGCTTTACTCCGATAGCTGTGGCCAGGTATACAGGTGATAGCAGAATGAGTGCGAAAACCGATACACCAACATCTAAAAAACGTTTAAAATACAATTGCCATGTGGGCATCAGGCCCTGTTGAATCTGAATTAGCGGGGCGTCAAAAATGGAAGTCATTTTGACGGAGCCCAGTAAAATATCGTGCATCTCCGGTATGATTTTAATGATAACGTTGGTTTGATACAATTCGGCAAGGATAATCCCAATGTTTTTATGTTCCCTGGCTTCAAGGGCAATAATTACATCTTCAACCTGATGCTGTTCAATGATTGACTTTAAGTCTTTAAACCAGCCCAGCCGTGGCAGATGATTCTGCATCAGGTAATTGTCATACAAGTTTACATTTACAAACCCAATAAACTTGTTCCCGGAAGACTTCTTCTGGGACTCCAGTTCATGGTAAATATTGTAAGCCTTTTTCTGGCTTCCCACGATGATGGTATTAAAACCGATAATCCTGTTATGGATACGATGGGTTGTTATAGAGGAGAGGATAAAACGGAAGATGGAGGTGAAAGAAAGGTGAAGCAAAAATAACACAGCAAAAGACCTGTAATATTCGGCATTTGTTTTTACTTCGTCACCCAGCAAAACAACAAAAAAGATAATAAGTACTCCTATAAATGTAATAAACAGCGTTTGGCCAAACTCGCTGAGTCTTGAGCGCCTGAGCACCTTTTTGTAGCTGCCGCTTAAAGCATAAAGCATAAGCCAAAAGGCCGGAATAATAATAATGCCCAATAAAAGATTATCATCAATAAAAATCTCATTGGTGATATTACTAAACCTCCCATTGTGACTGTTTTGCCTGTAAGCGATAAATAGAAACCAGGAAAAGAAAGCTGAAAAAAAGTCGGCTATAAGATATTTAAACACCTGCAGTTTTTGTAATTTTTCATTCACTCCGTATGGGTTTTGTGTGTAATCTATTTGGTTTTAGTTTATTAACTGGAAACGCACTTTTTGTTACAGAAATCAGGATGTTAATTTATTGTATAGAAACGAAAAAAAAATCTTAAAAGTATTCTGAATGATGTTTTTTGAAAAGATTTTCTCCTTTCCTGACGTACTAATTTCGGTTTCAATAGTTCACCGATATCTATTACCCTACTTTACAATACGTAACAGTGTTGAAAAACAGATGCTGCAAAAGGCAAAAGGTTTAAAACAGGCTGAAAGCAAGGGTTGGAGCAACAGGCAGAATACATGGGCTGAAAGATTTTGGGTTGCAATAAACCCATAGTCTTCAACGGCCTGTATTTATCCGGAATAGTAATGGTAAAACGGATTTGCTCTGGCCAGAATCTGTCACATTCCGGAATTGATTTTTTCCATGATCTTATATGCCAGATCCAGTGAATGGTATCCATCTTCTATGGTTACCAGTGGGTCGGTGTCGTTGACAATAGATTCATAAAATGTTTCAAGTTCTGTCTTGATGGCATTGATGGGCTGGATGGCAGGTTTTTCTACAAAAATCTCTTTTTGTGATTTGTCTTTTCCAAGGTCCAGTATCATTGAAAATGGTCCCGGGTTTTCAGGGGCATCCTTCAGACGAATGATTTCTGATTCTTTTTTAAGAAAGTCAATGGCAATGTAGCTGTCTTTCTGAAAAAAACGGCATTTACGCATATTCTTCATTGAAATTCTGCTGGCAGTAAGATTGGCAACACAGCCATTGTTGAATTCAATACGTGCATTGGCGATGTCAGGAGTGTCAGAAACAACAGCTACACCACTGGCATGAATTCTTTTTACCGGTGATTTGATAACGCTTAATACAATATCTATATCATGAATCATAAGGTCAAGAATTACCGGTACATCTGTTCCTCTGGGGTTGAACAAAGCCAACCGATGCGCTTCTACAAACATCGGGTTGTCAAGATGTTGCATGGTGGCAAGAAAAGCAGGGTTAAATCTCTCTACATGGCCCACCTGAACTTTTACATTTGCTTCCTTGGCCAGGTCAATCAGCGCTCTTGCTTCTTCTGTTGTGGTTGTAAGTGGTTTTTCAATAAAAACATGTTTGAACTTTTTTAATGCAGACGAGGCGCATTCAAAATGAGAAACTGTGGGAGTTACAATATCTATTATGTCGCAGGCATCAATCAATAGTCCGGCTGTTGAAAACTTCTTTATCCCAAAAGTTTTCTCAACTTCGTTTGCATTGGCTTGATCAGGGTCGTAAAAACCTACCAGGTCAAACTTATCGGATTCCATTATACATTTGATATGAATTTTTCCCAGGTGCCCTGCACCAAGTACGCCTATCTTATTCACTTTTTATTCTATTTTAATTAATTAATAATTAAATTTGCCTTTTATACTGTGTTATCAGGTATTATTAACTTTTGCCGGTTGTTCTTAAAGATTGACAAAACACCTTTCTTGAGGCTAAAAAAACACTTGTTTGAGGGTGTTAGTATTACCCTTAAACAGTGCAAAAGTAAAATTTTTACCCTACCTAAACATAGTTTTTTTAAAAAACAGTAACCAAAGGGATATAATTACGTAAATGTAAGGGTCGGTTTATAGTAAGATCCTTACAGCAAAAGTGTAAAAATGTTAGATTCGTACCGACATAAAGGAATGCGTAGAAAATTAGCTGCAAGTATAAAAGATAAAGGCATATCGGATGAGAAAGTTATTTCAGCGATTGAAAAGATACCACGTCATTTTTTTCTTGATTCTTCTTTTACCGAAATAGCTTATCAGGACAAACCTTTTCCGATCGGGCTTGGACAAACCATAAGTCAACCCTATACAGTAGCGTTTCAAACGGAATTGTTAGAAGTAAAAAAAGATGACAAAGTACTTGAAATAGGTACAGGTAGTGGTTATCAGGCTTGTGTATTATATGAAATGGGTGCAAAAGTATTTAGTATCGAACGACATCGGCCCCTTTTTCAGAAAGCAAAGCTTCTCCTGGAGCAAATGGGGTATTACCCCAAATTTTTCTACGGAGATGGTTATAAGGGATTGCCGGCTTATGCTCCTTTTGATAAAATACTTGTCACTGCAGGGGCCCCAGAAATTCCTGATG
>SLPR01000145.1 GCA_007131895.1 Bacteroidales bacterium
AAAATGGTGACAAATCCCGGTTTGGTTCCATCCAGATTTACCACGCGTGTGCCTGTAATGTATTTCCCGGGTGTTCGTCCGGTAATGGTTTCAAAAAGGGTATAAAAAATGATTCCTGAAAGTACTCTAATCAGGAGGTTCATCCCCACCCCCCATTGATCCATTTTCTCAAGTCCTTCAAACCAGAAAAAAGCAAGGAAAATTCCCAGCACAATGCCTGAGGTAAATGAAAATAACAACAAAGCAATACCATCCAGTAAATAATTGGCAAAACGCAACCCCCTGTCAGCCATGGCCTTCTCAACCAGCGACAGGGTTTGTTTTACCTGTACTTTTTCCTTTAGCACAGGATCTTCTGTGAAATGCTCACAGCTATCCGCAAAGTCCGCCCGTTGACCGGTCAAGCCACACAAGAGTCCCTGGCGCATATCAGGTTGCTGATGAACACAAACTTTACAGAATCGCAATTGGTCTTCGCGGGTCATGATATTGTAAATTGGTTTAAACAAAAAAAGGGATTCTTTTTCTCCCAAAACATATCTGTCGGAAACCCAGAGACACCCTTCCCTTATAGTATCGCCAACAATATTAGTGAATTTTTTTCAATTTTTGGTTAATAAATTTTTGCCAGATTCTCAAAAGTCATTGATCCAACTCTATATTATTGCTGACATTCAGCATTTAATCCTCTTGAAGGAGTTACTGTTAATCCCGAATTCAAAAAAAATCCGTAGGTTTGCCGCGTTAAACAATTTACAATCACCCAACAATACAAAACAATGAAGAAACTCACTTACATCTTAGCATTGGCATTGATAACGGCCGCCTGCCAGGGCCCGGCGGCAAAGGACAGTGGTACCAGCCCCATTTTGCAGACCACTGTAGACAAAGTAATTGACAAGCTCAGGGAAAAGCATGGCGACCAGGAAATATTCCGCATGGAGCGTGGCGTCCAGAGAGCAGCAGAACTGTGGCGTGCCTCCGATGGCAGCGTTAACGACTTCGAAGCATTTTGCGAAGAAAATTTCATTGCCGACCAGGAAGAACTGGACCTGGTATTCGACCGCCTGGCTAACAACTTCGAGTACCTGTATGGCTATCTGGGACGTATTAGCGTAGAACTCAACCGACCCATTCACGAAGACCGCGGCCCCATTCACCGCATCGACCAGATGTTTGGAGCCTACAGCCCTGCCGCCCACGTGCAGGATGACCTGTTCGACAACAAGATTGCCTTTATCATCGTACTTAACTTCCCCCATTACAGCCTGGACGAGAAAAACGAGCTGGGCGGCGAATGGGATGGACGTCAGTGGGGTTTTGCCCGCCTGGGAGACTACTTCAGTGCAAGGATTCCCGCAAACATATTACAGGAAAACAACCGCATCTACAGCGAAGGTCGCCTTTACATCTCCGAGTATAACGTGTATGCAGGTAAACTGGTGAACGAACAGGGAGAAACCCTTTTCCCCGAAAACATGCGCCTGCTGGCCCACTGGAACATCCGCGACGAAATCAAATCCAACTATGGTGAGCCCGACGGGCTGCCCAAGCAGGAGATGCTCTACAAAGTGATGTTGCGTATCATCAACCAGGACATCCCTAAAGAGGTGATCAACAACCCTGAATACAAGTGGAATCCTCACACCAACGAAGTATTTCTCAATGGTGAAAAAGTGGACTTCGAAGAAGAGGACATCCGCCGCTACCAATATTTGCTGGACAATTTTAAAGCGATGAGAAATCTCGACCCCTATTATGCCAATCTCGATACCTACATCAAACGTCGTTTCGAAAGCAGCATGGAAATACCCTACGAAGAGGTTTCAGGCCTTTTCAAGGAGTACGCCTCCTCTCCCCTGCTGCGCCAGGTAGGTGAAATCATCAGCGAGCGGCTGGGTCGCGACCTGCGCCCCTTCGATTTGTGGTACAATGGTTTTGTAGGACGTGCGGGCATCTCTGAATCGCAACTGGACAGGATTACCAAAAGCCGCTACCCCGATGCCGACGCTCTCAACGACGACCTGGAACGCCAGCTCCTGGAGCTTGGTTTTGACCGTGAGATGTCAGAATTCCTTGCTTCCAAAATTGATGTGGATGCGGCCCGTGGCTCCGGACATGCCATGCGTGCTTCCATGCGCGAGATGCCTTCACACCTGCGCACCCGCATTGGTGCCGATGGCATGGACTACAAAGGCTACAACATTGCCGTGCATGAGTTTGGCCATAACGTGGAGCAAACCATCAGCAACCATTTCGTAGACAACTATTTTGTCAATGGTGTTCCCAACACTGCATTCACCGAAGCCATCGCATTTATGTTTCAAAAGCGCGACCTGCAACTTCTTGGTATAGACCAAACCGATCCCATGATGGAGCACCTCAATGCACTGGACGTTTTCTGGGACAACTACGAAATGATGGGCGTATCGCTTATCGACATGGAAGTATGGAAATGGCTGTATGACAATCCCAATGCAGATGCAAGACAGCTTAAAGATGCTGTAACCCGTATTGCCAAAGATATCTGGAATGAATACTATGCTGACATTTTCGGAGAAGAAGATGTGCCATTGCTGGCCATTTATTCCCATATGATACAATCGCCATTGTACCTGATGAACTATCCCTACGGGCGTTTGATCATGTTCCAGCTGGAGGATTACATTGCCGACAAGGATTTTGCAGAAGAGACCCTGCGGATATTCTCCCTCGGACGTCTTACACCACAACACTGGATGGAAAGAGCTGTAGGAGAACAAATCAGTAATGAGCCTATTTTTGCTGCTGTGGAAGAAGCACTAAAGGCTGTTCAGTAACAGCTGAAAACGGACGCTGAGCCTGTCGAAGCGGTTATCTGAAAGAATTTCAATAATCGTTTCGACAAGTGTTACGGTGAGTTCACCGAACCGCTCAACGACCAAAAGCACAATTGAATCAGCCCCGTATTTTATTTATGTGGTTGTAATCGCTTAACCTCAAAAAAAACGCAAAGCATTTATTTTGGTAATGCTTTGCGTTTTTTGTTCATGAGGTTGTGTATTTTGACTATTCCTCCAGGATACACCTGACGGAAAAACCAAACTCGCGGTAATCGAAACCCGAATAGGCAAACCCGCCATCATGCCAGAGGGCACGCCAGTAAGACATGGCAAAGCTCAGCTCGGTGGATGTCCACCAGTAACCTCTTGTGCCGATGCCATTAAAGGTGCCATCAGCCATTCTTCTGCCGGCAGGCAGTCCGGTAAAGCCAAAACTGTCGGTTCCGTGATGGTTGTTGTTGGATTCCCACCGGGGATGTTCTGTGGTGTTGCAATCACCGCCCAGGGGTGAACCAATCTGGCGGCAACTTTTCAGATAATTTCCGGCAACAGCATTGTCCTTCTCCTCAAATCCTTTACCCCAATAGGCTACATACATATTCAGCTCATCGAAATCAGCTCGGGTAGCAATGCGCCATCCGGCAGGGCACAACCCTTTTGCATCCATTACTGCATAGTAGTTGTAAAGTTTTCCGTAGATTTCAAACATTTCTTCTTCTGAGTTGATTCCTTCCACATTTCCGTGGGGATATACGGCCAGGGCAGGTTCGGTTGTATTAGCCCAGTCGGCATTGCTCAGACCACCGGCAATGGGCGTACCATCATCAAATACTGTGGTGCGAAGGTTAGCTGCCATCCAGGTCTGGTTGCCAATGGTAACTACCGGATAGACATTGCCATCGGCATCGGTAACCTCTTCTATGGTCTGGTCAACAAACACCCATTGGGGAACACCATTTTTAATGCCCAGCACCTGCCCTTCCTCTCCGGCACCCAATGAGTTCCACTGCCCGTCAGCATAATAAAGTAAATCACCGTTTTGGGGATCTTCCAAAAAAATAAAGTTGCTCATATCCGGCGTGTTGGTCAGGTCTTCATAATCGCCACTGAAGGCATCTGCACTGGATTGGGCATGCAGGGCAAAGGGAACACTGAGCAGGGGGCTGGCACCCATCACTTCTCCATCCACTGTTATTTCCATAAAAAACGCATGGTTGCCCCAGTCGATTCCTTCCAGGGTGTTGACTGAACCGATTTTCAGGTTCACCAGTCCAAATGCGTTGGTGGCAACCTGGTGGGTTTCGGAAAAAACTTCGCTGCTCTTTTCATCAGCAGTAAGGATGGCGATGTCAATAGTAACATCCTGCGAAACCAGGGGATGGCCTTCGGCATCGCGCAGAACCGCCTGGTAATTTAACATGGGAGGCACCTGGGCAAGAACAGCTGCAGAGGTGACTGCCATAAACATCATTAAAAGAAAAGTTCGGATTGTTTTCATAAAGGTTAATTTTGGTTTTAGATTGCAATGGTAAACATACACATTTATACACATTCAACCAAAGGCGAATTGACAAAAATGCCTTTGAACGGCAAAAACAACCATCCAAAGGCATTCAGTAAGTTGCCGGAGATGCATCAACACAACCGGCTTAAGTCAGTATTTCATCGCTGCACCTGGATTTTTCTTACCAGTACCTGCTCTGAAGTATGAATGCGCACCAGGTAAATTCCATTTTCAAAACCTGCCAAAGGAACCACATGGTGTCCGGATGTGCCCGATACACTATAAACTACTCTTCCCATCATATCCATAATTTCTATCAATTCAACCATGACATCAGATACAGAGATATTGAGCGATGAGGAAGCGGGCACAGGATAGAGGAACACCCCGGGATGAGCGGATTCTCGGGCATAGGTATCATCGGGAATCAATGTCACCTGAAGATGCAGGTCACTGTCTTTTACTTCCAGCTCTCCTGTTGAGGTCATATACCCATCCCGGATTATCTCAAAGGGATAGATCCCCGGCACCACATGGTTAAACACATAATCACCGGCGGTATTTTCACGATCACCCAGGGTAATCACAGCCTGATCCAGTGAGTTTCCCTCCGGATCCTCTACAGCAAACTCAACCTGGTAAGACTCCACACCATCAACTATCGTGAATTCAATAGTGATGACATCTGAAACACCAGAGGTATAAACAGCCTGTACTCCGGCCTCATAGATGCCATCGCCAAGGCCTGTGAAAGCAAACTCCTCGGCCGCCACATTCTGGCCCATCACCTCTCCATTAAGGAAAACATTGTAGCCGGTAAATGCTCTGTTACTCTTCGGGGAGAGTTCAGTTGCACGACCTGTATTGCTTCGCGCTATACCATCGCGGGATATTCGTGCCCCGGGCTCATGGATTGAAGTGTTTCCTGAAGCCGACGTAAACTTCCGTAAGTCCATTTCCACCTCACCCACAGTAATTTTGTCAATGGCCCATACGTACCAAAGTCCCTGTCCGTCGCCATCCACATTGTTCCATGCCAGGCGAACCTCCTGCCCCGCATATTCAGACAAACTGATAACGGCAGGGGTTTCGTAATGATTTTGCTTTTCGGGCAGGTCGCTCGCATTCCACAGGGTGGTCCAGTCCTGACCGTCGTTGATGGAAATCTTCACGAAATAATTGTCACCATGAGGTGAACCGTCCAGGCCGTAGTACCAGAAAACAAGGTCGTCGTCAGGCGCCATAAACGCAGGAGAGATAAGCCATTCGTCCTGATGGTTGGTGTCCCACATCATGAAAGCCTGGTAATTTCCGTGCTTGGGAACGATACTTCCATCGCCCATTGAAACCACGCTGGTGACATGCCAGGTGAAATCACCCACATTGCCGGTACCCGAATTGGTAATGATCTGCTCCCATCCGGCAGTAAAATAGCCTTCTTCGAAGCTTTCAAACCAGCCTTCGATCTGGTTCCACTTAAAGAGTGCTTCACCCGGCTCCATTCCTTCCAATACTACTTCCAGCCCGAAGGGATCGCGAATCACTTCCTCCAGCTCAAGGCTGTAAGAAAAATCATCGTCTATCTGCAGATTCTCTGACTGAAAGTCGTGAAAACCCTCCAATGTGACCTTCACGGAATAAGTTCCTTTGCGCACATCTTCCAGCACCAGCTGTCCACTGGAAGGTACGGTGCCACTATAGGTATACCGGGGAAAATTTTGATTGGTAATGATAAGTTCTGCAGCCAGAGGGCTGTCGCCAGAGTTGGTTGTGACGAAGAAAGTGGCATCCGTTTCGGAAGCAATATCAAAATCAATGGTTACGATATCTGACAGGCCGGTAGTATAAACCGATTGTACACCTGCCGTATAAATCCCTTCTTCAAGACCTTCGAAGAGAAACTCTGTTTCAGAAATACCTTCTGCCACGAGGGTTTGATCCAGGAAAACATTAAATCCTTCAAGAGCCTTGTTTTTACCTGAAATGCTGGCAGGAGAACCCACCTGGACAGGAGGATGTATATTGCCCATCAATAATTCTTTCTGTTGTGGCAGGTGTGAAGTCAGGGCTTTCCCGTTATATTCTGTTTCGCCACCATCGATACCAAAGGCACGAATGAGAAAGTTCCTGTTGAAGTCGCCCAGCTCTTCGATGGGGGTAAACCCCGCGTTGGTGATATTGCCTGCGAAAAAGTTGCTGTTAGGCTGAAAAGGCCAGTCAGCATCGGTGCCTGAATCGATAGCCAGACCCAGGAATCCAGAGAAGGACAGCCCCACCAGGAATCCGTTGGGAGCATGCACCGGCCCGGTAAACTCATAGGTATTCCATTGTCCGTCATCATTGCTTACCCCGCCCATTTCGTAAAGGATATTTTCGTGATCGGGTTGCCCGTTTTCATCCAGGCCAAATACCCATACTTTAATGATATTGTGGGGCCCTCCATTATCGGTAAGAAACCATGACATCTGAGAAAGCACGGCTTTGCGCCGATGTGCAGCTCCCAGCACAGTATTTATGGTGCCCGTCTGCGAGCCCAGCTGACTGGTAATGGTGCCATCGTCGTAGCGAAACTCCTGTTCATTGAAGACCATCCAGCTGAGCATTGCATTGCTGTCTCCATGGTTCTCCACATCAATAGACACTGCCGCGGGGGGATGAATGATTTCGATAAGCTCAAGGACTTGCAAATCCATGTCGTCGTTGACAATAAGTTCCTGCTGCCAGGGTTCATATCCGTCAAACTCAATGGTAAAATGATAGGTTCCTTCAAAGACATCTTCAATGATAAAAGAGCCATCAGTCAGGGTGGTCACCTCGTAGTTGTCATAGCCCTGAAGCCTGACGAGGGCACCTTCGAGGTCCACATCATCATTGCCTCTTACAGTTCCCACAACAGTGTACTGCTCATAAAGCTGAAGCGGGATGGAAAGCGTTGTGGTTTGCTGTTCAATTACCAGCACATTTTCTTCCATATGGGAGGCATAGCCAAATTTGCTGAATTCAAGATCATAGATTCCCGGCAGCAGGTTGGGGAAAGCAAAATTCCCGTTTTCATCCGTATTAGTGCTGAAATAACTGTCAGGAATGACAACCTGAACCCCTTCCACGGGTTGGTCGTTGCTGGTTACTGTTCCTTCCAGTGAGCCCATACCACTGAGAGAAAATGAAAGTGTGGTATTGGGCATCCAGCTGTTTACCAGGCCTGCCTGGGAAGGATTTTCAGGGTTGATGTTACCATCGGACGACCAGCGCCGGGTGCGCTCTGAACCGGGATCTTCCGTACAGTAAAATTTGTCGTTCAGATGATAGGAGCTGGTTTCATATACCCTGTAAGTCTGTATTACCAGATTGCCTCCCTGGTATGTATAGGGATGCTGAAGATCAAGCGTTAAAACATGCTGTCCTTGCTGGAAGCTGACACTGCCCTCAAAAACCATCATCATATCATCTGTATCGAACCAGCCATCGTTGATATGGGTGGCATGGGTTTCACCTATCCATACTTTGATTTGTTTGTCAGAAACTTCCTGGGTAAAACTATACTCATAAGAGATTGTATGGATTTCACCCGCACCCAGCTGAATCTCCTGGGCAAAATACAGGGTTTGTACCAGGCTTGAGTTGGTGCGGAAATC
>SLPR01000539.1 GCA_007131895.1 Bacteroidales bacterium
GCTCAGGTTGGAGCTCTCAAAGGAAAAAAAGTGCTCGTTACAGCTGGCCCCACCCATGAACCCATTGACCCGGTGAGATTCGTAGGTAACTATTCTACCGGAAAAATGGGCTTTGCCATTGCCAGCGAGCTGGCTCAAAGAGGCGCTGAAGTAACCCTTATAGCAGGACCCGCGAGTTTACCTACTCCCCATGGCCTGATCAACAGAATTGATGTATGCACTGCCGATGAAATGTTTGTTGCTGCAAGCAGGGCCTTTCCCGAAATGGATGCAGCCATATTAACTGCTGCTGTTGCCGACTTTAAGCCTGCTGTTACTGCATCTCAAAAAATTAAGAAAAACCATTCACTTCCTGAGATAAAGCTGGTGCTCAATCCCGATATATTGGCAAGCCTTGGCGAAGTAAAAAAAGAAAGTCAGGTTTTGGCAGGGTTTGCCCTTGAAACTGATAATGAACTCGCCAATGCCCAAAAGAAACTGAAGGGTAAAAACCTGGATTTTATAGTGTTAAACTCACTCAATGATGCAGAAGCAGGTTTTGGAGGCGACAACAATAAAGTGACCATTATAGACAATAAAAACCATATTTCCGGGTTTGAATTAAAAAGCAAAAAGCAGGTTGCGGTTGATGTGGTCGACAAGCTATCTCAATTGCTCTGACAGGTTTCGTCTAAAATTGTATTGTCCTTATATCAAACCCTTTACCTGAAAAAAACACCGTAATTCTGTATGAAGAAAATATTCCTTTCATTATTTATTCTCATAGTCAGCATCACATTTTCCAGAGGTCAGGAACTGCAGTGCATGATCCAGATCAGCTCTCCGGGAATGTCGGAAACTGACCGTCAGATACTACAAACCCTCCAGTCTTCTGTTTATGAATTTGTCAATCAGCGCAACTGGACCGAATACCAATACAAGCCCGAAGAAAGAATTGAAGCCAGCATCCTCATTACCGTTAACGAGAAAGTAGGAAGTGATGAATACCGCGGTACCATTCAGGTGCAATCCCGAAGACCGGTATACAAAACATCCTACAGCAGTCCGGTAATTAATCATAACGACCGTGATTTTATTTTCCGTTATGTTGAAAACCAGCCTCTCGAATTTGCTGACAATACACACACCAGTAACCTTACATCAGTGCTCGCCTTTTATGCCTACCTGATTATTGGTTTCGACTTTGATACTTTTACCCCCATGGGTGGGACACCTTATTTCGAGAAAGCACAGGCTATCGTTAACCTGGCTCAAAATGCACCCGAGCGAGGCTGGAAATCCTTTGAGGGGCAGAGAAATCGCTACTGGCTGATGGAAAATATTTTTAATTCCCAGTATTCCAGTATTCGTCAGGCCCTTTATACCTACCACAGGTTAGGATTTGACCGCATGACCGACAATATGGATATGGCACGTACTGAGGTAGTCAACTCCCTTGAAATGCTCCAGCGTACGCACAGACAGCGCCCGGGAAGCTATCTCATGTCCATTATCATGACTACAAAGGGCGATGAACTGGTAAATCTGTTCGGGGAAGCTCCCGCTATGGAAAAGAACCAGGTAGTGCAAATCCTTTCAGAAATAGACCCGGCCAATAGTGCAAGATATCGTCGAATAACCCAGCAGGGCGGTGGTGGTGCCGGTGGCGCCGGCATTCCTACCGGTGGACAGGCCAGACCCAGGTAGTCAATCCGGTGTTTTAAACCCATTTTTAAGTTCCCGTTTTTCCTTTCACGTGTATCGCAAAGTTTGTTATCTTTGTTGCTTCGCTTAATTTAGCCCTGGTTCACATGCTCAAAAGTCTTTTGATTGAAAACTATGCCCTGATTGAAAAACTGGACATCAGCTTCGATGACGGGCTTACTATCATTACAGGAGAAACTGGTGCCGGTAAATCTATTTTGCTGGGTGCGTTAGGACTGATCCTTGGGCAAAGAGCTGATATCCGCGCTTTGCACAACAAAAACAGTAAGTGTATCATTGAAGGGGTATTCCTGGTAAAAGAACTGCAAATGCAGCATCTTTTTGAGGAAAATGAACTGGACTATGATGATATTACCATTTTCAGAAGGGAGGTTACCCCCCAGGGAAAATCAAGGGCTTTTATCAATGATACTCCCGTAAATCTGAATATTTTAAAGCTTTTTGCAGAGCAACTCATTGATATCCATTCGCAGCATCAAAGCCTCATGTTTGCCAATTCTGCATTCAGGTACAACCTTACCGATGCATATGCGGGTATCTCAGCAACTTTGCTCAGGTACCGCAAAGAATTTACTATGTGGCAACAGGAGAAAAATACACTCAATACGTTAATCGAACAGGAAAGACAAGTAAGAGCAGAACTTGATTATTTCCAGTTTCAGTTTGATGAGCTGCACAAAGCAGCACTGGTGCCCGGTGAATCCGAAGAAATTGAGCGGGAACTGCAAATTCTCAACAATGCCGGGGAAATTAAATTTAACCTTGAAAAAGCAGATTACCTGCTGCAAAACAGTCCGGAAAATATTCTCTCTTTCCTTCACGAATTGATTGGTTTGTTCAAACCCCTTGAAAGGTATGATTCTGCTTATGCTGATATCTCTGCAAGACTCAAATCAACGGAAATTGAATTAAAGGATATTACCTCTGGTTTATCAGGGCTGAAACAGGATATTGCGGATGACCCGGCAAGGGCAGGGGAGTTGCAGCAGCGCTTAGACCTGTTGCTGCAATTGATGCATAAACACAATGCACGTAACATCAATGAGCTGATTCAAATCAAAGAGGATTTTCAACAAAAAATTGAAGGTATTGAATCGCTGGAAATGGAAATTGATAAAATCTCCAACTTTTGTCAGCAAAAAGAAACGGAGCTAAAGAAAAGTGCAGCAGAAATTTCAGCCTTACGCGCCAAAGCCATTCCCGGACTTGAAAAGCAAATCAACATTATTCTCAAGGAACTGGGAATGCCCAATGGCCGGTTCATGGTAAAACAAACTCCGTACATACAACTTCATCAACATGGACTGGATGAGCTGGAGTTTTTGTTTTCGGCTAACCTGGGAGCCGCACCGCAAGAACTGTCAAAGGTAGCTTCGGGAGGAGAGCTGTCAAGGCTTATGCTTGCTGTTAAATCAGTAATTTCACTCAAAAACCTGCTTCCCACCATCATTTTTGATGAAATAGATACTGGTGTATCGGGTGAAATTGGTTTTAAAATGGGAAATATCCTTTCAAAAATCGCCAGGAACATGCAGGTGATTTCTGTAACCCACCTTCCACAGGTAGCCGCAAGGGGAAAAAAACACTTTGTAGTTTATAAGCAAATCGAAAACCAAACCACCAAAACCATCGTAAAAGAGCTTGACGCCAAAGCGCGGGTGCACGAAATAGCCCAGATGCTGGGGGGCGAAAATCCCGGTCCCGCTGTATTACAAGCAGCGGAAGAATTATTTGAAAAACAGAATATTAACAAAAACTAAATACAATGTCATACAATCTGTTAAAAGGAAAAAGAGGAATTATTTTTGGTGCGCTGGATGAAAACTCCATAGCATGGAAAGTAGCCGAAAGAGCAAAAGAAGAAGGTGCCGTGTTTACACTGACCAATGCACCAGTGGCCCTGAGAAAGGGAGATATTTTCAGACTGGGAGAAAAAACCGGTTCTGAGGTAATTTCCGCTGACGTTACCCAGGTTGACGACCTGGAAAACCTGTTGCAGGAGAGCATGAAAATTCTGGGAGGGAAAATCGATTTTATCCTTCACTCAGTAGGTATGTCACCCAACGTTAGAAAAGGGTTGCATTACACCGAACTTGACTACAACTATATGATGAAAACGCTGGATATTTCGGCCATTTCGCTGCACAAGGTCTTACAAACAGCCTACCATATGGATGCAATGAGTGAATGGGGCAGTGTTGTGGCACTAAGTTATATTGCAGCCCAGCGCACCTATTCATCTTACAGCGATATGGCGCAGGCCAAAGCGATGCTTGAATCTATAGCACGAAGTTTTGGGTACCATTACGGCAAAAAACGAAAGGTAAGGGTCAACACAGTTTCTCAGTCACCCACCATTACCACAGCAGGGAAAGGTGTCGGCGGATTTAACGCCTTTTACACGTATGCCAATTGTATGTCGCCCCTGGGGAATGCCTCTTCATTGCAATGTGCTGATTATTGTATTACCTTGTTTTCCGATCTTACCAAAATGGTTACCATGCAAAACCTCTTCCACGATGGTGGCTATTCTACCATGGGAATTAGTGATAAGCTGATCAATGACTGCTTCGTATGCGAAGGCGATTGCAACGAAAAGCTGGAAGGCGATGAGCTTACCATCGGGAAAAAGTAACTGTAAAAATCCATTATTATATTTAAACCAAATATTTCATGAGTTTTAGAATTGTAGTATTAGCTAAGCAAGTACCTGATACCCGAAACGTGGGAAAAGATGCCATGAAGGCAGATAGTACTGTAAACAGAAGTGCTTTGCCTGCTATCTTCAATCCAGAAGATCTGCATGCCCTTGAGCAGGCTTTGTCTATTAAAGACAGGATGGAAGATGCGGAAGTGATTATCCTCACCATGGGACCTCCCCGTGCAGCTGAAATTATCCGTGAAGCACTATACAGGGGTGCCACTTCCGGTGTACTTATTACCGACAGAAAATTTGCCGGGTCGGATACCCTGGCTACTTCCTATGCCCTTAGCCTGGCTGTGAAAAAACTGGAGCCGCACCTGGTAATTGCCGGCCGGCAGGCCATTGATGGAGATACTGCCCAGGTAGGTCCACAGGTGGCCGAAAAACTGAACATCCCGCAGGTTACCTATTGTGAGGAAGTGAAGGAAGTTAACCAGGACGAGCTCGTTATTAAAAGGCGTCTTGAAAGGGGAATTGAAATAGTGAAAGGAAAAACTCCCCTGCTAATTACGGTGCATAGCTCAGCTCCCCCATGCCGCCCAAGGCATGCCAAACTGCTCATGCAATACAAACATGCACGCACAGTTTCTGAATTGGTGGATGAAACAAAAGATTATACCGAAATGATGACCAACAAGCCTTATCTGCGCATTGAAGAGTGGAGTGTGGCTGACCTGGATGCTGATGTTGAATACCTGGGTCTTTCGGGCTCGCCCACGAAGGTGAAAAAAATTGAAAACGTGGTAATGGCCAAAAAAGATTCAGTGGAACTTACAGCCGAAGATAAAGATATAGACTATCTGATGAAAGAGCTGATTGACAGCCATGTGATAGGATAGCCAAATTGATTCATAAACGAAAATTTTACTAAAGTGCATAATATATTTGTTTATTGCGAAATAGAAGACGGTCATGTTGCTGAAGTCAGCCTGGAATTGCTTACCAAAGGCAGGAAACTTGCCAATGAGATAGACCGTAAACTGGAAGCTGTTGTTATCGGACACAACCTTAAAGGGATAGAAGATCAGATCTTTCCTTATGGGGTTGATGTCATCCATGTGGCAGACAATTCAAGGTTATACCCTTATCTTACATTGCCCCATGCAGAAATTGTGGTAAATCTTTTTAAGCAGGAAGAGCCGGAAATAGCAATCTTTGGTGCTACATCGGTAGGACGTGATTTGGCTCCGCGGGTGGCTTCTGCTCTCAAGTGTGGACTCACCGCCGATTGTACAAGCCTGGTATTTGGCGATCATTCAGAAAACAAAACCGGAAAAGAGTACAAAAATCTGCTCTACCAAATCAGACCTGCTTTTGGTGGAAACATCATAGCTACCATTATCAATCCCGATACAAGGCCACAAATGGCCACCGTGAGAGAAGGGGTGATGAAAAAAGAAGTATTCAACTCTACCTACAAGGGAGAAGTCAAACATGTAAATGTAGATACCATCCTAAATGATGGCCATATGGCTGTTGAGATTCTTGAAAGACACATTGAAAAACAGAAAATCAATATCAAAGGGGCGCCCATTATCATTTCCGGTGGATATGGAGTAGGCTCCAAAGAAAACTTTGATATGCTCTTCGACCTGGCTGAATTACTGGGGGGAGAAGTAGGTGCGTCAAGAGCTGCTGTGGACGCCGGCTTTGTTGACCATGCAAGACAAGTGGGGCAAACCGGGATTACCGTCAGACCCAAACTTTATATTGCCTGCGGTATATCAGGTGCTGTGCAACACACTGCCGGGATGAATGAATCTGTAAAGATCATTTCTATCAACAACGATCCCAAAGCCCCAATCAACCAGATTGCCGACTATGTCATTATTGGAAGTGTGGCCGATATTATACCCAAAATGATCAAGTTTTACAAGAAAAACACCAAGTAAAACCGATGTGAATTGCCTTGTGTCAAAATAGGCTCAAATATAAAAACAGAAAGAAAAATGGATAATTTTTATACCGATAACCCCAGTTTGAAATTTCACCTTAAGCATCACCTCATGGAAAAGATCATTCGCCTGAAGGAGGATGGATTTGCTGAAAAGGACAAGTTTGACTATGCATTTCAGGATTTTGAAGATGCTCTTGATTCTTACGATAAGGTGCTGGAAATAGTAGGTGAGATATGTGGTGAAACCATTGCTCCCAACGCAGAATCTGTAGACCATGAAGGTCCTCAGCTTATCAACAATGAAGTTGTATATGCCCGGGGAACACAGGAAAACCACGATACCCTTACCAAAGCAGGGCTGATTGGAATGTCATTGCCTCGCGAATATGGCGGACTGAACTTTGCCATGGTACCTTATGTAATGGCAGCCGAACTGGTATCCCGTGCCGATGCTGGTTTTGCCAATATCTGGGGCCTGCAGGACTGTGCCGAAACCCTGCACGAGTTTGCCAGTGAAGAAATCAAAAAGGAATTTCTTCCCCGTTTTAACAAGGGTGCCACTGCTGCCATGGATCTCACCGAACCCGATGCTGGTTCCGACCTCCAGGCAGTGCAGCTGAAAGCTACCTACGATGAGCAAAAACAAACATGGATTCTCAATGGGGTAAAACGTTTTATTACCAATGGAGATGCCGATGTGAGCCTCGTGCTTGCCCGCAGCGAACCGGGTACTACCGATGGACGTGGATTATCTCTTTTTGTGTATGATCGCAAGCACAAAGCCTTTTCTGTAAGACGTATCGAGAACAAATTGGGTATCAAAGGTTCACCTACCTGTGAGCTCGTGTTTAAAGATGCTCCTGCCCAACTGGTAGGCGACCGCAAATTGGGGTTGATCAAGTATGTAATGTCGTTGATGAACTCTGCCCGTTTGGGAGTAGGTGCCCAGTCAGTAGGGATTGCTGAAGCGGCTTACCGCGAAGCACTCAAGTATGCTTTTGAGAGAGAGCAATTTGGCAAACCCATTATCAAATACCCCGCTGTTTACGAAATGCTTTCGGTGATGCGCGCCAAAATTGACGCGGGCAGAACTCTCCTTTACGAAACATCAAGGTATGTAGATATATACAAAGCATATAACGTTATTCAGGAAAAGCGAAAACTGGAGCCCGAAGAAAGAAATGATGCCAAGTTGCACAACAAGGTAGCTGATGCACTTACGCCATTGCTCAAACTGTTTACCAGCGAGTATTGCAATGAAATTGCATCTGACGCGCTGCAAGTGCATGGAGGTACAGGGTACATGAAAGATTTCCCTGTGGAAAGATTGTTCCGTGATGCCCGCATTACCAATATTTACGAGGGTACATCGCAACTACAGGTGGTAGCGGCCATCAGGGCAGTAACCAATGGTGCCTACCTGAAGCTTATCCGCGAGTATGAGCAGAATCATGTAAAGCCTGAATTCGAGTATTACAAGAATTTACTCGTGGAAATGACCGATGAGTTCGAGCAAATCAGCAAAAAAGTGATGGAAGTCAAAAACGGAGAATTGCTTGATTTCCATGCACGCCGCCTGGTAGAAATGGCAGGTTACATCATCATGAGCTACCTCTTGCTGCAGGATACTCATCGCGATGAGCGTTACCGCAAAAC
>SLPR01000488.1 GCA_007131895.1 Bacteroidales bacterium
AGCTCTGTAATTATTGACACGAGAGGATATTTGTGGATAGGCACTTATGGTGCCGGTCTGATTAGGTTTGATGGAAAATACTTCAGCAGTTATACTGTAGAGTCCGGTTTGCCCGATAACTTTATTCTTACCCTTTTTTCAGATAGTCAGGGACGATTAATTTTCGGAACAAGAACAGGAGGGTTGATAATCTTTGATGGAGAAAAATTTCTTTCATATGATAAAAACAACGGCTTTCCCAATAACCGGGTGGAAACTGTTTTTGAAGATAGCAGAGGAAACATCTGGATTGGCACATTTGGAGCAGGTATATGGAAGTACAATGGGGTGGATTTTTTACAATACGATACCTATAGTGGTTTGGCGGGCAATGTAGTATACGCGATTGCTGAAGATAAGAAAGGAAATATATGGCTGGGAACAAGGGGCAACGGGATTTCGATGTTTGATGGTAATTCATTTACCAATTATACAACAGCACAAGGGCTATCCAGCGATTTTATTTCTTCACTCACGTTTGATTCTGCAGATAATTTATGGATTGGTACGGATGGAGGGGGATTTTCGGTTCTTGCAGAAGATTCAATTTTGCATTATAATGTTGATACAGGACTTCCTGACAATGATATTACAGTTATTTATAAAGATTTTGAAAATCAGCTTTGGATTGGCACACGCAATAGCGGCCTGATAAAGTATGATGGAGTTGAATTTATCCATTTTACCGATAGGGACGGACTTTTAAATAACTTTATAACCTCGATACATGAAGATTTAACCAACAAACTCTGGGTGGGTACCTATGGTGGTGGGATTGGACATTATTATGGAAATATTTTCCGGCATTATTCTGAAAATGAAGGTATTCCTGAAACTTTTATCCGGGCTTTGCTGGAGGATAAACAGGGCAACATGTGGTTGGGCATGAATAGCAAGGGGGTAGTAAAACTCCCAAAGGATTCCAGCCAGCTATTGTGGTATACCCAAAAACAAGGCCTTGAAGACAATAGATTAAGAACTTTGTTTGAGGATAAAAGGGGGAATATCTGGCTGGGCTTTTTCAATCATGGGCTGTCAGTTTTTGATGGTGAAAACTTTTTGACTTTCGACAATCATATATTGCTGTCAGACATATCTGTAGTGTCGTTGCTTGAGCAGGATAATGGGGTTTTATGGATTGGAAGTTATGGCGACGGTCTTTTTAAACTGGAGGCTGACCAGGTAACACAATACACTTCAGAAAATGGACTGACAAATGATTATATCCGGAAAATATTGGAAGATGAGTCTGGAAACCTTTGGATTGCCACGCGCGATGGAGGTTTAAACTATTTTGATGGGGAAAATTTTATTCATTACACCCGTAATGAGGGTATGCCCACCAATGATATTTTCGATATATACATTGACAGGCTTGGAGTTTTATGGATCGGCACAAATGGCTCCGGTTTGTTAATGTATAAAAACGGAGAGTTAACAACATTTACAGACAAGCACGGGCTTGGAAGTAACTTTGTTTATTCCATACTGGAAGACAGAGATGGAAATATGTGGTTTGGTACACGTTGGGGAATCAGTCTTTTTATGGGCAGAAATATTCAAAAAGCCGAAGAGGAGAGATTTCAGCATATTTCCAATGCGCATACCAGGGGCATTTTTTTTAAAACCTTCACCCGGGATAATGGCTTTATGGGAATTGGTGTAAACTCCAGGGCAATGCTCCAGGCTCAGGATAAAACCATCTGGATAGGTGCCAATGATTTATTGTCCAGGTTTTATCCTGACAATATTGTCCTGGATTCGAATGCCCCATACATCTATTTAAGCTGGGTTGGCATTTTCAATGAGCAAATTCCCTGGTCTGAATTAATTCATAAACAGGACTCTGTAATCATCCTCTCTAATGGTGTAAGAGTTGATAATTATTCCTTTGAAGGTGTAAGCAACTGGTATGGAATTCCCAAAAATCTAAAGCTATCTCACGATAATAATTACGTAGTATTCAGCTTCGCAGGAACTACCTCCGGAATTACCGGGCTGCTCAGATATCAGCACAAGCTCGATGGGCTTGAGGACAACTGGAGTTCTCTCACCGAGCGCACCGAAGTTCATTTTGGCAATCTGAAACCGGGACGTTACACTTTCAGATTAAGAGCTATGAACAAGGAAGGGTATTTCAGCGATGAATTGCTTTTCGACTTTGTGATTAAACCCCCATGGAGGCATACATGGTGGGCTTATCTCCTTTATGCACTTATATTTATTGGGATTGCTGGCATTACTTATTTTTACTATAAAAGCATCAAAATCAGAAAGGGGAAAAGGAAACAGGAAGAGCTGGAGTTGCAGCAAAAAGTTGAAATTGCCCAGAAATCCGTTGAGTTCAAACAGAACTTCCTTGCCAATATGAGTCATGAGATCCGTACACCTTTAACCGGAATCCTTGGAATGGCGGATCTTCTGTTTAAAACCCCATTGAATGAAATACAGGAAGATTATTTGAAAACCCTCATTCATTCCGGCGAAAACCTCAGGGAGATAATCAACCTGGTGCTGGATTATTCAAAAATTGAAGCAGGGAAAGTGAAGCTCAACGAACAAGTATTTACCATTGACAAACTACTGGCTGACACTGATAAGCTTTTTGTCTCTATTTGCAAGAAAGATATCATTTTGACCAAAGATTCCGATCCCAACCTTCCCGACTATCTCAAAGGAGACTACAGCCGGATTTATCAGGTGGTAAGCAATTTTGTATCCAATGCGGTAAAGTTTACGGAAAAGGGGAGTATTCGCATTAAGATTTCCCTGGATCCCTCAGCCGGAGTTCTGAAAAATTATTGTACTATCCGGATAAAGGTAAGTGATACCGGAAGGGGGATTTCCACTGAAGATGAAGAAAACTTGTTCAAACCCTTTTACCAGGCTGAACAATCTTATAACCGCTCATTTGAGGGTACAGGTCTTGGGTTGGCAATCTGCAAGGAACTATCGGAAATTCTCGGTGGTACAATTGGCTATAAACGGAATAAAAAGAAAGGGAGCACCTTCTGGTTTACTTTTACTGCAAAGATTGAAACTGAATCTGCAATAACCGGCAAGCAGAAAAAGTATGCAGGCCCTTCTTCCAATGGCAAACTCAGCATTCTGCTCGTAGAAGATAAAATGGTAAATCAAAAAGTCATCACCCTGATGCTTCAGTCAATGAATCATCGGGTGTTGCTTGCGGAAAATGGTCAACATGCAATTGAAATGTTCAAAACAGGAAGATTTGACCTCATATTGATGGATATTCAGATGCCGGTTATGGATGGGATCACCGCAACAAAAAAGCTAAAAGCCCGATTTACAAAACTTCCTCCCATTGTAGGGTTGAGTGCCAATGCCTTCGAAGGGGACCGTGAAAAATACATGGACATGGGTATGGATGAATACCTTACAAAGCCCGTGAAAGAGAGCGACTTTACTACCCTGATTCAAAAACTAAACCTTTGATCTGGCAAGAATAAACATCCACCTCTTTTCTTACCCTTTAAATTCGACTACTTTACAATTACCTTAATTTCTCTGGTGATATCCAGTGCTGTTGTAATGGTACTTAAGTCTTCAAACAGCTCACCGGTTTTCCCGGACCAATGGCTGTGTCCAACAGGCCGCATAATATACTCCTCCTGCAAATTATCAAGGTCAACGGTTACACTGTATACCAGGGCCGGCTGACTGGAGGTTTTGTAATGCTCATCGTCCGGGAATTTGTTGTTGTGCCAGTGCTGATTCCAGTCCCATGATTGATTGATTTCCATAAGAATATTGAAAACCCTGGGTTCTTTATGCCTGGTGGTAGTATGCAAGATAAAGGCGGCTTTTGGAGTAGGGCCTGTAACAGCATCGGGCATGGGGTTCTCCTGTGTGGGCAGATAATAGCCATCCGGCGCTTTCACTCCTCTTTTGTGGCCCCAATAGGGCAGTGCTGCGGGCCTTCGCAAGGGGCCCGGTTCCCAACGCCCTGAGGAAGCATCTCCGTGGCGAAAATATCCCTCTGCAATGGATTGTGCCACGTATAAGCTTTGGATGTAAACCCCGGAAGTGTCCTCAATCCAGAATGCCATAAGCGGATGATTGTGGCGCCGGCCTGGCTCAAAAATAATTTCCAGGTTATACCCCCCGGCATCCTGAAGTGTTGTAAATTCTTTTGGAGGTTCCTGCGCCCTGGACCGCTTCCACCAGCGTTGCTGTGAGTAACTGTCTGCAGCAAAGGCAGCAAAAAGGAATAGTAAAAGTGCAATGCGGGCAATAACTTTGCTTTTTTTGTATTTCATGATGGTTGCATTTAAAATTCAAACATAATACCAATGCTGGGCAATAAGGTTCCGGTGGTATTGCGTAATTCCTTTAATCTGTATAATCCCTCCTCATTTGCCGGAAGGGGCACCCCGTTTTCGTCCGTTTCGCGCAAAAGGTTGGGTGCCAGCTCAGACTGAAAGTTATATACGTTTTGAATGTCAAGATAGAACATTAGCGAGAAATTATTGAAAAAATACTGTTTGTCAATTCTCAAATCCAGCTGATGAAACGAATTTAGCCTGTTTTCATTGAAACGTGAATAGTCCAGGTATCCTTGTCGCTGTGCATCCCATGCTTCCTGCCTGCGCGAAGTTTCCAGGTCGAAAGGTGTGAAAGGTGCACCACCGGAAAATCTCCATTTGGCCCCAATATCCCAGTTGCGGGGTAGTTTTTGGCTTGCAGTAAGATTTACAATATGTCTGCTGTCCCATGAAGAGGGAATGAAGCCACCCTCTGTATCTTCAAATTCACTCCTTACAAAGGTATACGAGAGTATAACATTGAGATTTTTAATTCTTTGTTCCCTCAATAGCACCTCAGCTCCATAGGCCCTGCCATTGCTGGTAGAGGTAACTTCTTCATCCCCGAAAATACCAAAATCTGCCGATTTACTGCTCAGTGGAACACCATCGGCAACCGAGAAAGGATAATTGCTGTAGTTTTTAAAGAATCCCTCCAGTGTAATCAGGGTTTGCCGGGTGGGCAATAGTTCAAATCCTGCCACATAATGGTCTGCACTGATAAAAGTCAGGTTGTTTTCGCGATTTCGCAAAACCCCGTCATTGTCTTTGTATCCTAAGGTAGTGTAAGAAGGAAGCTGGTAAAACTTTCCGGTGCTGGCACTGAAGGTAAGATTTTCCCTGATTTTATAGGAGGCGGAAATTCTGGGCGATAGCTGCTCAAGGGGGTTAGACATCCTGGAAGAATAGTTGTTGGCATCGGTTCTTACTCCAAATGATAAGGATAATCTGTCTTCCATGAAACTGCGGGTAACCTGCCCGAACAAATTCCACTTGTATATCTCCAGGAAAGAATTGTACTCAATCACAAAGGGTTCAGTGAAAAACACCTCCTGATAGGTATCGTTCAGGTATTTGGCATATTCGCCTCCGGCACCATACATCAAACGATAATTGCCCAGTTGTGTGGTGCGCTCATAACGAATCTTGTTTTCAATCTCATCCGATTCATAATCAAATGTGCGTGGTCGGGATTCATCATTGTCGGGATATTTGTAAGAAAAATTTCTCAGCATATTGCGGCTGATTACCAGCCGGTCGAAGCCATTGTCCCGAAATCTGCGATAGACCGCACCAATGGTATAGTTCCATTGTTCGTTTACCGGCAGATAATCAAGTATAAAACGTTGATCCTCGGTTTCGTTGGCATCCAGGTTGAGCCTGAATTGATCCAATGCACCAATGCCTATAAAAGTGAGTTCAGACTTATCGCTAAGCCGGGTATCTGTTTTAAACTGAAAATCGTTATAGGTAGGCAGGAATGGCAAGCCAATTACACCAAACAGAAACTGAAGGTAAGATCGTCTTAACGAAAATATCATTGTGGTATTTTCTGACAACGGTCCATCAAGGGTAAGGGCAAGGTCACTGGCGCCAATGGTTCCCCTGAAATTCATTTTTTCACTGTCGCCACGTACTTGCCGGAATTCAAAAACCGAGCTAAGGGCGTTGCCGCGATTGGCAGGAAATGCCGATGAGTACATTTCCACCTCACGGATAAAGTCTACATTGATAATGCCCACCGGCCCACCACTTGCCCCTTGTGTGGCAAAATGATTCAGGTTGGGTATTTCCACGCCATCCAGAAAGAACCTGTTTTCGTTGGGACCTCCGCCACGAATAATAACATCATTACGGAATGCAGGGGTAAAAGCTACCCCAGGCAGGGATTGGATAACTTTTGAAATATCCCTGTTGCTGCCCGGATTTCTTTCAATCTCTGATATTCCCAGTCGCCTGAGCGATACAGGACTTTCTTCTCTGCGCTGGAAAGGAGAGGCTTCTACAACAACTTCTTCCAGCTGAAGGTCGATCTCCCGCATACCAACATCAATATTGGCAGCGCGGGCATTGGTAACAAGAAATTCTTCGGTTACTTTTCTCTCAAAACCCACTGCCGTAACCTGCAGTCTTGCAAACCCGGGTTCGATGCCCGTGAAAAGAAAATTTCCATCCAAATCAGTGGTGCTTCCTGTATTGGTACCAAAAATCACCAGATTGGTAAAGGGCAGGGGTTCGTTGTTTTTTTCATTGAATACCCTTCCCCGGATAGTTCCGCTCTGTCCAAAAGTTTCAGGGGTAACTAACAAAAGGATTGCTATTGCAGCGAAAATATTAAAAAACAGATTGGCTTGCTTCATATATTTATCATTGTAAATATGCTTTTGTTTTCTAACAAAAGTTGTTGCCATAAGTTTTTGATAATATGTAAAAAGCAGCTTTTTTTCTGACTGCGAAAATTCCGTATAAATTAAATATGTCTAATTTCGCAAAACAAACGCAACAAAAGTGAATTTATGGAAACATTAACCCTTACTACTCCGGCTTTGTTATTTTCTGCCATTTCGCTGATTCTGCTTGCCTACACCAATCGCTTTCTCACCATTGCACAGCTGGTAAGAAGCCTTCATGCGCAATACAAATCCGACCCTACACACATCCTTTACGGACAAATCGACAATTTGCGCAAAAGAATATATCTGATTAAAAGCATGCAGGTTTATGGAGTCGGGAGTCTTCTGCTATGTGTTGTCAGTATGTTTTTGATTTATGTGGGAAGAAATCTGGCGGCAGAATTAATCTTTGGTCTGGGTCTGCTGATGCTGATTATTTCTCTTACGATCAGTATTTGGGAGATAGTCATAAGTGTAAAAGCTCTGAATCTTCACATAAGCGATCTGGAAAAGGATAAACCGGATACAGTTTAACATGCTTTGCCGACCCTGAGATGCCATTTACCGATTTGCCATTGAATGTTATTGCTTACCGGGGGTATATTTGCATCATGATTCTCAAGAAAGCATAAGCCAACGAATTATGTAATCATCAAAAATGCCTGATATTTTTCATAAAGGGAATCAATGAAAATGGCGGGATTTACCCCTCACCAGGACTGGCAGCTGATGGATTACTTTACTGTTAAAAAAATAAGGAGATGAAAAGACATTCAGAAAAACGGTTTCTTTTAGGCATCATTTTACTTTTTGTAGGTCTGGCTCTGTTGCTGAGGTTTTATGATGTATTTCCCTGGCAGCTGCCTTCCTATGTTTTCTCGTGGAAATCGTTGCTGGTATTCCTGGGACTGGTATTTATGACCACCCAAAAGGATAAAAGTACAGGGCTGATATTATTTACCATTGGCGCCATATTTTTGGGAGCGGATATTACAGGTTTCACCATACGGGATGTATTTCGTTTTGTATTCCCCGTTGTATTGATAATAGCCGGTTTGACCATCATATTAAAAAGACAGAGTTTTTCCCGAAAAGAAATCAATGTACCTGAAGATGCA
>SLPR01000071.1 GCA_007131895.1 Bacteroidales bacterium
AACGATGAGACCTCCATTGCAAGGGCATTCGAAGTATGCAGCAAACACGATGTAAACGTTTTGGTGCAGGAACAAATACCCGGAGAAACTTTCCGACTGCTGGTGATTGATCACAAATTTGTTGCTGCCACAAGACTTTCCAGTCCGGAAATAATAGGTAACGGGCAGGACACTATAGCCATTTTGATTGATAAATTGAATGAAAAACAGCAAAGAAAGCCCGGTGATAAAGGGAGTCTTTCCTTAATTGCCCCCGATGAGCAATTGTTGGAGACACTCTCTTTTTATGGCTTTCAGCTGCAAACCATTCCAGATGATGGTTTGCGCATTGTGCTTAATCATCATACCAGTCCGGCTGTTGGAGCAAGCACCACGGATGTTACAGGAATGGTTCATCCCATAAACCGGTTCATTGCTGAAAGGGCCTCACGCATTATCGGGCTCGATGTAGCAGGGGTTAACATGATATGTCCCGACATCAGCAAACCTGTAACACAGGAACAGGGGGCCATCATTAATGTGCTTGCAGCCCCTGACTTCAGAATGCATCTTAATCCCTGGGAAGGGAAAAGCAGAAAAGTTGAAGAAGCATTTTTGGACATGATTTTCGCCCCGGATGCCCCATTTCGAATCCCTGTATTCTCCATCACAGGTTCAGCAGGGAAATCGGTATGTGCTTTGCTTATCAATTATGTTTTGGAAAAGGAAGGCTTCAAGACAGGTTTTGCCCTGTCAGACGGTTTTTATTCGCAAGGAAGAATGATTGCGAAGGGCGATATGACAGGTTATCATGCAGCTCAGCTTGTCCTCAAAGATCCGGGCATTGATTGTGCCATTTTAGAAACCTCAGTAGAAGGCATTTTAAGGGATGGACTCGGGTATGAATATGCAGACTTTGCAGTGGTGCTCAATGCTCACGAAAGCTATATCCCGGGCTCCGACCTGAAGGATATCGATGATATTGCCTATGCACAAAATGTGGTGGCTGAAGAGGTTTACAGAGAAGGTTTCACCATTGTAAACGCTGACGATTCTCTTGTAATGGAAATGAGCAAAAGAGTTGATAATCCAATAGCATTGTTTACCAAAAACCCACAGCAAGAAGCATTCAAAAGCCACATCTCCGGCGGGGCTATGGGCATTGGAATAGAAAACGATAACATTTACCTGTGGAGCAGCCGCGGAAAAACATGTATAGCCCCCCTGGCTTCCCTCCCACTGCTTGCCGACGATACCCATAAAGTCTTTACCGATAGCCTGCTGGCCGCCATACTTTCTCTGGCAGCCTTTAATATTAACCCCAAAAGCATCGGAAAACATCTCAAATCCTTTAAGCCTTCAGTGCATACCCTGCACGGGAGGCTTACACGCCTGAACCTGAACTCCAACAGCATTATTATTGACAAACCCTCAGGT
The DNA here is from genome assembly GCA_007131895.1 of Bacteroidales bacterium. Taxonomy (GTDB): domain Bacteria; phylum Bacteroidota; class Bacteroidia; order Bacteroidales; family UBA7960; genus SKVR01. The sequence continues at coordinate 1,417 of SLPR01000071.1, forward strand.
TATCTGGCTTTGGAGAATATCCGAAAAATGATTCATGCAAAAGAAGTGGAACCGGTTTTTTATATCGATAGCAGCGGAAATATCCCTGTTGATTTTCATGAACAATTCACTGCAGTATTTGGCCAGATGCATTGCGACATCCTTGTTTTTAATTCTTCGCTTCACTTCTTCAAAGGAAAAGAAAAACTTTTCGAGAAGCAAGCTGATGATATTATTGTTTCGCTGAAGGAATACTACCTGGAAGAAACTGCTCCACCCGATCATTCAGGAGGATACAACATTCTAAAAGCCCTTGAACATCATGCTTCAGGCTCAAATCATCTTCGAATAAGAGAAGCAAATGATATTGCTGCATTTTTGCAGGAGATCCAGGATGAAAACCCGGAAAAAATTCACGTGATTTTCAGCTGGAATTTTCCTGATTTACAGGGATTGCTGACCCCCCTGGTGAGTTTTGAATAAAAAAAAATGGGTGGTTGCTATTGGTTATTGGGTGCGTATGTAAATTTGCCCCTCAATTTCAGAAAAATTTCATTTTCTATCTCTGGTGTCATGTCAACACTATTTTAGCCGGCCCAGGTCTTGATCTTTTCTCTCATCTCAGCAATTGAACCGAGACAACAGCATTGACACAACACCAGCCGAATTAACTTTTTTGGGGATAAGGAATAGTATAAAAGTGGATTGATTTGTATAATTTTGTCATAATCGTTTATTTTTGTGCATGCTGACAGGCATGGAAAATGCAAACGTCACCAATTCCGATTAAAACCTAACCGACATTTTAATATTAGAGCAATTATGGCCAGATTTCAGGTAGTTAGCATTTTACTTTTCACTGTATTGCTGTTTTCGCAATGCAGCTCTCACCAGCCCATCACTGTTAAACACGTTACCCATTTAGAGGCTGGTCATTCGCAGCAAGGGTTTTATTATGCTTTGCCCCAAACTGTGGTGAGTGTTGATATTACTCTGTTAAAAACAGAGGCAATACCGGGGCCCTTTGCAAGGTATGCGGGTACGTTTCTTGGCCTTGATGAGGTTATTATGAGACCCTCGGTGCACTATTCTGTTTATGATGTTTCAGTAAAAACACATGCTGAGCCCGATCCGGGAGAGTTTTACTTTATTGAAACAGACCCCAAAAAGAACCGAAAAAATCCTTTTGGCATATCACTCACTGAAACAGGGTTGATTGCCGGCATCAATATGTCCTCCGAAACGGAAGTTTACAAACAATCGCGTAAGGGAGAAATCAGGCGAGGCTATTTGGGCAGTGAAGCCACCTTCAACCATTTTATTGAAACCAATTTGCAGGAAAAGATTGACACCATTATTGAACGTGTTCGCATGGATACGGTAACAGTTGAAAGAAAAACCCTGAGGCGCACTTGGGTTGAAAAATCCTCTGAGGTAAGAGCCAGAGAAGTGGCAGATTATATTCTCAGCATTCGCAAAAAAAGATTTGACCTGGTAAGTGGGTTTGCTGAAATCACTTATTCAAAAGATGCACTAAAATACATGAATGAGGAGCTGTTACAACTGGAAAATGATTACCTGGAGCTATTCACCGGAATTACAGTGCAAAGCACCACCCGCCACAGATTCTATCACACACCCAAAAAGAATGAAGCAGGTAACCCGCAATTGCTCTTTCATTTCGATGAAGACAAAGGAATAATCAATGCCCCCACTGCCACTTCACGAAAAATTGAACTCACCGTATCAAGAGACTATGCAACGCGGCAAATGGGCGTATTTACCATGAACCCAACAGGCAAGCGATCCGTTGATCGGGGCATTTTTTACAGAATTCCTGAACACGGGATTATCACTGTTTCAAGTGACAATACTTCTATTGCTGATGCCAGGTTGCTTATCAATCAATTTGGTATTATAACCAGTTTACCTGCTGAGGATTTAAAAATTGATTTTAATCCATTAACTGGTGCAATCAAATCCGTTGAGAGAAAAGAATAATACCCAGACGCACCATGTAGAAATGCATTTAACCAATAAGTTAACTAAACTATTTTCTGATGAAACACATTATCATAACAGGTCACAGTAAAGGACTTGGAGCAGGAATTGCCCTTGAAATGATTGACGAAAATCATCATATTCATGGTATTGCAAGAACAGACAATACTGATTTACAAAAACTGGCAGCCGCCAAAGGTTGTGGTTTCAATTTTTACCAGTGCGACCTGGGGCATACAGACCAGATATCGGCCACCATGCAGCTTGTATTTGCCAATATTACCCAATCAGATACAATTGAAGGAATATACCTTATCAACAATGCAGGAATGATTCATCCTATCGGCCCTGTCCCAACGCTCGAAAATGCAGATATAGATTTGCATCTTAGGGTAAACCTGCTGGCCCCCATGCTTATAATAAAAGATTTCATCACGCATTCGTCTTCCATAAAAGCCACCAAAAGGGTGATAAATATTTCTTCGGGCGCAGCAACCAGTCCTTATCATGGCTGGAGCAGTTATTGCACCGGCAAGGCAGGGCTCGACATGTTTACCCGATGCTGTGCCACAGAGCAGGAAGGAGAAAATCACCCGATAGCGTTTATGGCTGTGGCTCCTGGAATTATTGACACAGATATGCAAACCACCATAAGAGGAACTACCGACGAACAGTTCATCCACCGGAAGAAGTTTATTGAACTCAAGGAAACCGGCCAACTGGTATCTCCTGCCATGGCAGGCAAAAAGCTCAAGGAGTTGTTGTTTTCCTCCGATTTCAAAAATGGTGAAATTACTGACATAAGACATTTATATTAATTCTTATTTCAGTTGATAATCAACCCTCTTGTATTAAATAGCAGAAGTATAACCATTGTTTGTGATAGTGTAAACTCATATATCACCTGAATGAAAGTTTGCCCATATGGATAAGATAAATTTACAGGAATTTGAAAGTAAGGTAAAGGTTAGAAATCTTACCATAGACGATTTCGATGCATTGGTAAGGATGCAAAAAATCAGTTTTCCTTCCATGCAACCCTGGTCAAGAGAAAACATTGAAAATCAACTGCGTATTTTCCCCGAAGGGCAAATCATCATTGAAATTGACGATATGGTAGTAGCTTCATCTTCAAGTTTCATTATTGATTCGGAGGATTTGGATTACGAAATGACCTGGGATGAAATATGCGATTATGGAAACATTGGCACCCACGATCCTGAAGGCGACACATTGTACGGGATGGAAATAATGGTACATCCCCAATACCGGGGTATGAAGCTTGCTACAAGGATGTATGAAGCGCGCAAAGAGCTTGCCCGTGAACACAACCTGCAAAGAATAGTAATCGGCGGACGATTGCCAGGTTATAAAAACTATCGCAATACGCTCAACATCAATCAGTATGTTGACAAGGTTACCAGCAAGGCAATATTTGATCCGGTGCTCACGCCACAACTATCCAATGGTTTTTCGCTTAAAAAAGTAATTAAAGAATACATTGATGAGGATAAAGAGTCGGGTGGATTTGCTACTTATCTTGAATGGACCAATTTTGATTTTCAACAGCAAAAAAATCAAAAGCTTTTCACGGCTCTTCCTGTCCGTATTTGTTTGGTGCAGTACCAGATGAGAACCATCAGAAGTTTTGATGATTTTGCCATTCAATGCGAATATTTTGTAGATGTGGCATCAGGATACAAAAGCGATTTTATTATGTTTCCTGAAATTTTCACCTTACAACTCCTGACCATTTTCCCCAAGGAAAACCCCGGCACGGCCGCACGTAAAATCGGCGAATTTACAGAGCAGTACCTTGAACTCTTCAGCGAACTGGCCATAAAATACAATATCAACATCATTGCCGGCTCCCACTTTACTCCCGAAGGAGACAAGCTCTATAACATAGCCTACCTGTTTAAGCGCAGTGGAGAGATTGGCAAGCAATACAAGCTGCATATCAGCCCAAACGAGAAAAAATGGTGGGGAGTGGAACCAGGGAGAAAGATCGAAGTATTCGACACCGACAAAGGCAAGATTGCCATCCAGGTTTGTTATGATATTGAGTTCCCTGAAGTTTCGCGCATTGCTGTTGAGCGTGGGGCACGCATTATTTTTGTTCCTTTTTGTACCGATGACCGCCAGAGCTATTTGCGGGTAAAGTATTGTGCGCAGGCAAGATGCGTCGAAAACCAAATCTTCGTAGCCATTGCCGGAACAGTTGGCAACCTGCCGCATGTGGATAATATGGATATTCAGTATGCCCAATCAGGGATCTTCACTCCTTCTGATTTTTCTTTTGCCCGCGATGCCATAGCTGCTGAATCGACCCCCAACGTGGAAACCGTAATAGTTAACGACATAGACCTGGAGCTTTTGAAACGTCACCGTAACCGGGGCACAGTTACCAACTGGAATGACCGCCGAAATGACCTCTACCGAATCCAGGCATTCGATTTGGATAACGAAGAGGGGGAAATAAGTGAACTGTGAGCAATCAGTTAATAATGGAGGAAACAGGCATTTAGTTTTATTGCTTAATTTCTTTATTAAAAGTTTTCAATCCGTTCAACCTTTTCACCATGCACTTTGTTATTAGAGAGCAAAAGAATTATTCCTACATGCATGTGTTTGGAAAACCCCCAAACAAGCTCCTGTTATTTGCAGAAATAATTCTCCAAACAAATGTTCTCACAATAATAGTTTAAAATAGCAAGTATGACTTTTCTCGAAAAATTTGAAAAAATTGAAAGTAACGTTCTCGATTGGATGGCCCTGCATGGCATCGTTCTTCTTCGCATAAGTATTGGAATCATATTCTTCTGGTTTGGTTTCCAGAAATTTTTTCCCGGCATCAGTTCTGCTGAGGATATTGCCACCAGAACCATCGATGTAATGTCTTTCGGGATTGTAAAGGCACCCTATTCTATGCCTATTCTTGCTACCTGGGAAACACTGATAGGGATTGGGTTCATTACAGGTAAATATCTGCGTCCAACGGTTTTATTGTTGTATATGCAGATGATAGGTACACTTTTCCCTTTGTTTGTTTTTCCGGGAGAAACCTTTTACCTGGCTCCCTTTGTTCCCACTATTGAGGGACAGTACATTATCAAGAACATTATTATTATCACCGCAGCCATGGTTATACTTTCTCATAACCAGGGAAAAATCATCAGCAGGAGCAAAACCTCATGAAAGAGGCAAGATTCTTTGATTAGGGCCAGTTCCTGGTAAAACTTCGTGAAAAGTTCCTTAACCATGCGTTGTTGCCGGTTTTTTTGCGGATAAACTCAGAGGGATTGGTTTCGGGACGCAAAGCATACAGGTGAGATGCCATTTGTGCCCCTGCATACTCTTGCAGGCTGCGCATTTCCCGGGTTGCAAAACCTTGTCGCTCCAGTATTTTAAAAAGTTCTATCACTTCAGGATGGTACCCGTCATTGGATAGAAATTCGATGGTTGCTGTTACAAGAGCAGAATGGGACGAAGCTGCTGAAAATTCAAAAAGACTTTGGTGTTCTGCGCCGTATTGGCTAAGTTGCCGTGTATTAAAAAACTCCCCCGCAATCCTGTATTTGCGAATGAATGCTTCGAAACCCTTTTGCCCAGCGCCGAAATAAGCACTTTGAGCTTCATGAATTAATTGCTGGTACTCTGATAGCAATTCAATAAACGACAACCCTGTAAGAGTATCAGAAAAGCTCCATTGACAATTGACTGCTGACGCATTGAATTCCCTTGCCATATCATAACTCTGCCTGGCTTCGGAGTAATATCCCCGTTTAACATGATCATTCATCATGGTGAGCATGGATTGTATATCCCTGTAAGTTTTTTCACATTCCTTCGCTGCAATCATCTCTGTCAGGCTTACAATTCGCATATTGATTACCGAATCCTTTCTCAATTCATGCCTTATAACATAATGCATAAGGTTATTAAGGTGCTCTCTTGCTTCCGCAGGTTCTCCTGCCCATGCTTTCAGGTGCCCTTTCGATAACAACTCTTTTACGCGTTCTGCAGCCTGTTCTCTGCTCATTTCATCTCTCGTCACTGCAGGCTCTGATAATACAACCGGAATAACCATTCGCTCAGCACTGCGTTTGTATTCTTCTGCCTGGCGGGCAAGCATTACCGGATCTTCTCTGCAAATTAGACCCGCATCCGCATATTTTTTACAAAGTTCACCTGCATCTTCAGCAAGTTTCAGTGCCAGTGCAAAATCATTGGCCTGGAAGGCATTGCTTACCTGGGAAAAATATCCTTCTGCTATCAGCTGCAGCAGGGCAATAGTCTCTTTCTCTGTTGAAATATATTCCCTGTTGTTTTGCTGGTATTCAAGTGCACTTTCGGCATACAATACCGCAAAGGAATTGTTCTTATTGCTATAGGCCCGTCTGGCCACAGATAAAAAAGAACGGTACATGCCATAGTGG
>SLPR01000491.1 GCA_007131895.1 Bacteroidales bacterium
GTCTTATCAATATCATCAACAGTAAAAATTGGTCCGTCGAGATTTTCAATACTTTCTTTAAATAATTCGTGATTGCCATTGCTATAAAGGATATAAACCAGTTCTTCACTGTCCATGGCGATATCAAAGCAGGGAGATAATGAAGTTATTCCCATGATCCCGGTTTGGAGGTCAGTTACTTTTCTGATTTCTGCGGATTCTTTGTTATAGCGGTAAATATTTCTGTAACCATCTGCATTTGAAACAAAAAAGATCTCTGTTCCGTCAGGTGAATATTTTGGATTTACAATATCAATGCCGGGCAAAATATCAATAACATTTACGGTACCGCTGTTTATATCATATTCGGCCAACCTGTAATCTCCGAATTTTAGCTGCTCAAAATCCGTATTGCCTTCCCTGTCCGTAATAAATGCGATTTTCGATCCGTCGGGCGACCAGGCAGGCTGAAGGGCAACATATCTGTCATCTGTCAATTGTTCAACTTCCTCTGTTTCCAGGTTATAAAGAAATAAATCACTCTTACCCTGATTAAGGCCCGCAACCGCTATCTTTTTTCCGTCAGGCGACCAGGCTGGATTATTAAAAGCGGGAACCCCGGGTAAGGAGATCCTCTTTGCAGCTCTTCTTCTGTTAAGATCTGCAATCAATAATTTGTTTCTACCTTCACTGAATACCGTAAGAACAAATTGTGTTCCTTCCGGGTTCCACGAGCCCGAAGATTCCATAAAATGATATTCATCAATACGTGCATCGCGGATAATTCTCGTAATCCGTCGCGTAATCTCTTTTTCCTGTACATCGGCCAGGAAAAAATCGGTTGTAATTACATTCTTATCAGAAATAAACACTATGTTCCTGCCATCATGGCTTATAGAAGGTGCAATATTCAGGTATCCTGCATTGGTATAATCAAAGAGTTTTTCTCCAACATATTCCTGTTTTCCTTCCAACTGGGGTTGGTATGTTTCCCTGAGTTGATTGGCCCATAGCGTGGAGAGCGAATCCGTTGAATACCCTGTGATTGAATCTACTGCACTTGCTATACCCATATTTGCTGTTGCCAGAAAAAGAGGCATGATCTGGTCGTCACCGAAATTTCCGCCAAAAAATGCCCAGAATGCATGTCCCCAGCGGTAGGGAAAATATTCGTACATACGCCTGGTCATATCTCTTATGGTGGGGATGTCGTCATGCTTGACAGCATCCCGCATCCACATAGCCGTATGGGTGTCTTCACGTCCGATGGACATGTATTCGGATTGTCCTTCGATCATCCACAGTGGAACATTTTCCATCGCTCTTCCCCCAAGCCCACGGCCTCCATTTCCCAAAAATAACCTGAAATGATGGACATGGGTTAATTCATGGCCAAGTACATGATTGGTTTCTCTTCTGGAAGCAGACAGAGGCATCACCACGCGTTGCCGCATACCTTCGGTTACCCCTCCCGTTCCGATACCAATCAAACGCTGTATTACTGTGGTCTGCTGAAAATCAGCATGATTATTATACAAAATAATAGGTATTTTCCTGTCAAGGGTATCCTGGAATATTGGCAGGTGCCTTTCATACCACCTTTCAGTTAACTGTGCGAATTTTTTGAGTTCCTCTTCATCCTCCAGGTAATGGTGTATCTCAAAGTTTGGGGTTTCAAAAACTCTGAAGTTAAATACATCATAAGTAACCTTATTTCTTCCAAACTGCTGGGCATAAACTGTTTCACTGATAAGGATTAATAGTATCAGGGTAAAGATCAATTTTATCACTTTCTGCATCGGTATGTGGTTTTAATTTTTCCTTATTGCATAAAAAGCCAAAAAACATACCATACCTTCTTCTTTTATGCTTATTGGGTTCTTCTTTTATGGTTATGAGGAGGAAAAATTATTTGAAGTGGAAATCACCTTTAATGTTTTGATTTTTAATCAATTAATTATGTGAATTTAATTTTACTCGTCAGAAAACAATACAACAATAGTGATTGGGCATAGTAATAATTGGGGAAAAATCACCCTATTGGGAAATAATTACCTCACATTTAATGGAGGAATGTATTATAATTAATGATGAATGATGAATGGTGAATGATGAATGATGAATGAAGAATGATGGGTGATGGGTGATGGGTGATGAATGAAGAATGAAGAATGAAGAATGATGGGTGATGAATGAAGGCTTTTTCAATCCTTTTGTAGAGTATGGAAAGGGAATGCCGCATTCATAATCCATAATCCATAATGCAAAATCCATAATTATATTTCTTTTCTCATGGATGTAAATCAAATCTTCAAAAACAGAAAATTCAGTTTCTCCTTCACAAGAAAGTCCTCTATTTAAACTCATTTCAAATAAGCAGCAAACTTTGTATTTTGAAAAGAAAATTCATAGATTTGCAAGCAACTTAAATTACATATATGCATCTCTTTTTTAACATTTATCCTGTTCCCCAAGTAAAACGCCTATGAAAAGTTCTGCCATCTTTTTTTTCGCATGTATTCTCCTTGCTGTATTTACCAGCAGGTCAGAAACTCCATTCGATTTTGGAAGAGTATCCGACGAAGAGATCGACCTGGAGTATTACCGTGCCAAATACCCTGGGGAACCTGCTGTAATTATCGCAGACATAGCCGACAGCAAATTTACTTTTAATAACAGCAGCCGCAGGTTTCAGTATATTTTCAACCGTGAAATCCGGTTAATCATCCTCGACGAATTGGGCTTAGGCTATGGAGACTTTCCAATTTATTATTATCAGGGTCCCAATGGAAGTGAAGAGATTCAGAGACTTCGCGGACATATTTACAATAGGGAAGGCAACCGGGTAAGACGCACCAGGATCAATCAAAGGGCAGGTTATACCAACGATGCAGGTAATAACATCAAAGAATTTATCATTCCCTTTCCTGAAGTTCGTCCGGGAAGCATCATAGAATTAAGATATCAGATTGCCTCCGACTTTTTGTTTAATATGCGAAGCTGGCGTTTTCAATGGGAAATTCCTGTCGAACACAGCGAATATGTGGTCAATCTCCCCTCCTTTTTCAATTACATGGCTCGCTTCAAGGGCTTCTTTGAGCTGGATGTGAACGAACAACAACCCACTATAGAGACCTTCCGGTATACCCAGCAAATACAGAATTACGGCCAGAAGATTGACGGCCAAACCTATAACCTAACCACTCCCAGCACCCGGTTTCGCTGGGTGACAAAAGATCTGCCGGGGATGAAGGAAGAACCCTTTACAGACAACATTTACAATTATCTGGGTCATATCTATTTCGAAATGGTAAGTGAAGAGTTTCCTGACATGGAACCCAAACATTATACCACCACCTGGCAAGATGTGAGTAAACATATGATGGACAGAGATGAATTTGGCAAATATCTCCAGGATGCGGCCATGGCATCCCGGCACTTTGTTCCACCAGGTACTTTCAATAGCGAAATTGAGGCCATTCGATGGGCCTTAAATGAAATCAGCAGCAACATTACCTGGGATGAAGATGCGGCAAGATATGCCGACAAAACACCTTCAGAAGTTGTAAACAGAGGGTTTGGAAACAGTGCAGAAATCAACCTTATGCTTGTGGCCCTTCTGCGTAACCTCAACCTGCAGGCCTATCCCGTGGTGACCAGCACTGTGGATAACGGGGAGCTCTTTTCAGAATCGCCTACCATCTCTCAATGGGACTACGTTGTTGTCCAGGTGCGGATACCTGGTAAGGAACCCATTTTGCTGGATGCCACAGTTCATCACCCCATTCCCGGTTATCTCCCGCAAAGAGCCATCAATGGAAGAGGCCGCCTTATCGACCCACAACTCAACGAGTGGGTAAATCTGGAAAGCAACATCAACCAGGAACTTACTAAAAAATATAATCTGAGGCTGGATGAAATGGGAAATCTCAATGGAGAACTCAACTATCAATACGAAGGATTTGGTGCCTACAACCTTATGCAGGAGCTGGCAAAAAACAATGACGAAGATATTCTGAAATCCTTTGCCCGGAAAACAGGTGCTGCTATCAGTAACTTCAATATAGAAAAGAGTGATACCTTGAATCCTAAGATAACTGTCAACGCAGACATCTTTATTCCCGACTATGCACAATCCCTTGGCAATGAATTGATAATCCCGGCACTGCTTTTTGAAACCCTGGAAGATAATCCCTTTACTGCTCCAGACAGGCTCTATCCAATCACTTTCCCCCACACAGGGACAAACAGGATTATTTTTGAAATTGAGCTTCCTGAGAATATGAAAGTCTCTCACCTGCCCGATTCTAAAAAATCGGCATGGGGAAGATTTTCCTACGAATACATTTTCGAAAAAGAAAACAACAAGCTTATTCTCCAGGCCACCAATCAAAATACGACCAGAATTGTCAACGCCAGCAGGTACAACAGTTTTCGCTCTTTTATGGAAAGGATGATAAATGACAATGCCGATAATATACTGCTGGAAGTCCGGTAAATCCATACCGCTTTTTTAAATCATCTGCCTTGAAAATGGTAGCTCAATCACCACTGAGACATGCACAAAAAACTCATCCTTATTATATCCTGTCTGGTATTTGGTATTTTCACTTCCTCAGGGCAGGAATATGCGGTGGAAAAGATTGATTCTTTGTTGCTGGAAAATGCCCATGCAGTAATCCGGGAGTACCATACCCAGGTAGAAATCAGAAGCCGCAACAGAGTACAAAAGAAAATCACCTATGTAGTAACTGTGCTAAATGAAAGGGGAAGTCATTTTGCAGACCTCGGTGTAGGATACGACTCCTTCAGAAAGGTGCGAAACCTGAAAGGAACACTGTACGACAAAAACGGGGAAAAAATAAGAGACATGCACCGGCGTGAATTTCTTGACACCCAACGCTATTCTGATTACGCGCTGTATTCCGAAAACAGAATCATCAGGGCAACGCATAATGAACGCACTTACCCATTCACCATCCAATACGAATACACGGTAAACTACTCCATTACCGCTTTCCTGGACTTTCCATGGATACCCGTTGACGATATGCATCTTGCTGCCGAACAAGCCTCCTTCACATTTGATACACCCGACGACTTTGAGTTCAGACACAAAGCCGTGCATACAGATATCCTGCCCCGGGTGAAACCTCACGGAAGAAACCGAAAACATCACACCTGGGAGCTCACGAATATCAAGGCCATTCCCAGGGAAGACTTCATGCCCTCTGTTTTCGACCTGACGCCTCATATTTTTTTCAGTCCTAATGCATTTACGTATGGCAAATACCAGGGAAACATGCAAAGCTGGAAAGAGATCGGCCAATGGATTAATCTGCTCAACGATGGTAAGCAGGACCTGAACCAACAATCCATCCAAAAAGTACAGGAACTTACTGCTGGCATGAGTGATACACTGGATATTATCCGGGCGATTTACCAATATGCGCAATCCCATACCCGCTATGTAGCGATTTTGCTGGGAGTTGGCGGTTACCAGCCCGAACCGGCATCATCTGTGGCCCAAATGGGTTATGGTGAATGCAAAGCTTTGTCCAATTACACCGTTGCTTTGCTCAATGCCGCCGGGATAAAGGCCCATTATACCCTCATTCAACATGGACAGCAGATTGTACAAATTGATCCGGACTTCCCCAGCAACTATTTCAACCATGTAATTGTATGTGTGCCTTTAGAAAACGATACCATATGGCTGGAAACCACCAACCAGCTATTACCCATGGGTTTTATCGGGGCCGGCAACATGGACCGTTATGCATTGGTTGTAACCGATGAAGGGGGCGTGCTCACCAGAACGCCTCCTGTTGTAGCAGAAAAAAACAATGTTAATCAGTTTCTCACTGCTGCCCTTAACACAAATGGTATTGCCCGGATAAGCCTCCGGAAAGAGTTTAACGGAATAAGTATTTCCAACCGCATCCTCCCAAGCAGAAGCACGAACAATAACCAGATAGAATTCTTCAGGGAGTCAGCCGGACTGAACCAGCTGTTTATTGAACACATTGACTATCAGCTAAAAGGCAAGCTTAATCCCTCTATCACTAAAGAGGCTGATTTTGTGCTGCAAAATTATTCCAGAACAGCAGGAGACAGAATCATTTTTCGCCCACTGATGCTGGAAGCCAGCCTTACTGCACCTGCCCAAACCCAACAGAGATACAATGACTTCAGACTTCCATCTACCGTACTTTACAGCGATTCTGTCCTATGGCAGCTTCCCGGAAATTACAAACCCATTCAACTTCCTGACAACACGAATCTTGAAACCCCCTTTGGCATATACAGGCTGCACTACCAAACCCATAATGACGATAATACGCTGACCCTCAAACGAGAGCTAAAAATAAATGGTGGATTATTTAGGGCTGACGCCTACCATGACTTCCGGGAATTTCTGCGGGAAATCCAGCGAGCAGACAGGAATCAGGTGATTTTGAGGGAAGTTAATTGAGGCTGAGGTAAAGATTGAGGCTGAGCGGAGCGAAGTCCCGCGACCGTAGGGATGAGGGATTGAGGCTAAGGTTGACGTCAATGTAGAATCGGAATTCTTCCGTCTCCCGTCTTCAGGCTTCTATCTTGGTGTTTAGCGTTTCACTTTCACTCCAAATCCAAATAAATCAAATACTCCCTCCGCATCTCCCTGAATTCTTCCAGGCCGGGTTGCCAGGTGGCGCGGATTTGTTCTTCGCTCATACCCGCTTTGATTTGTTTTTGCAAATCGTCGGTGCCGGCCAGGCGGTTGAAGAAGTTGTTGAAGAAATTGTCTTTATCGGGAAAATGGGTATAGGCATTGATGAGGTGCGACAGATCGAACCGGCTTACTTCCATCAATTCTTCGGGGGTATCGGTGCGCAGATCAATGCCATGGCACAACTGATCGAGTTGCGGGGGATTGGGCGCTGCGGTGCGGCTTTCGGGGGTAAAGGGAAAGGGGAATTTTTCTGCCGGAAGATCAGGATGGCCATATACCTGGAACGGAAAATCGGTGCCACGTCCCAGGCTCACGGTTGTACCTTCAAACATGCACAATCCGGGATACAGCATGATGCTTGTCATGTTGGGAAGGTTGGGCGATGGGGCTACAGGGAGTTCATACCACCTATCGCGGGTATAGTTTTCTACTTTCACGATATGCAGTTCACATTCCACGCCGTCACCCAGCCATCCCTGTCCGTTGACCATTTGGGCGTATTCAGCCACGGTCATACCATGCACTACGGGGATAGGATGCAATCCGACAAAAGAAGTATGCTTTTCTTCCCTGATGGGGCCATCTGTAAAATGTCCGTTGGGATTGGGTCGATCGAGTATGAGCATGGGGATATTTTGCCGGGCAGCCTCTTCCATCACATAACTCATGGTAGAAATATAGGTATAGAATCGGGCTCCCACATCTTGTATATCAAAAATTATCAAATCAATACCTGTAAGATCCCCTGGTGAAGGGCGACGGTTGGCGCCATAGAGGCTGATAACCGGCAATCCTGTTTGGGTATCAATGCCGCTCTGCACGTGCTCGCCGGCAGCGGCATGCCCGCGAAAGCCATGCTCGGGGCTGAATACTTTTTCCAGCTTAAACCCTGCGTTGAGCAATGAATCGGCCAGGTGCACCTCTCCTATCAATGAGCTGTGATTGCCCACCAGCGCAAGTCGCTTACCTTCGAGCAGGGGGAAATACTTTTCGGTTTGCCAGGCGCCGGGTATGATATCACTTTGGTGACCGGATTGGGTACTGTTATGAGCTCGGCCACATGCTGTAACCAGCAAAAGGGAGGCTAAAAGTAAGATCAGTAATTTGTTCATTTGAAAAAA